>OMYF01000047.1 GCA_900315205.1 uncultured Acidaminococcus sp. | reverse complement strand
GAGCATTGATTATTTAACCCCGAATGAAAAATACCAAGAATCGGTAGGATAAAAAGGTGTCTCAGTTCTATGTGTCTAAAGACCTTGACACCTTTCCGCAAACCCTGCCCCCTCATTCCGGATGGGATGTAAAAGTTTTTGCTATGCGGTCCAGCAGTTCCTCCGTCAGTTTCCATTTTTCAATGGGTTCCTGCTGCTCGATCTGCTGCCGGATGGCTTCCATTTCTCCCTGTCGGAGCAGGCTTGTCAGATCGGCTCCGGTGAATCCTTCCGTCCGGGCTGCCAGACGGGCGGGCGAGATCCGTTCTTTCTGCTGCAGCTTTGCAAGGAGCAGTTCCAGGATCTCTGTCCGGTCTACCACCGAGGGTTTGGGGATTTTCAGCTTCATATCGAACCGGCCGGATCTTGTGACGGCAGGGTCCAGGAGATCGGGCCGGTTGGTTGCCGCCAGGAGCAGCACCTGTCTTTGCAGGATATCATCCATTTCGGAAAGGAACTGGCTGACGATGCGGCTCGATAGATTGCCGTCGTTTTCACTGCTGATCCGCCGGGGAAGCAGAGCATCGATTTCGTCAAAGAACAGGATGCAGGGAGCCGACTGTTTGGCCCGGCGGAAGACTTCTCGGATCCCCTTCTCAGATTCCCCGGCCCATTTGGAAAGGAGCTCGGGGCCCCGGACCAGGATGAAATTCATCCTTTCCTTCGTTTCTTCGGCCAGGGCGTACGCAAGCATCGTCTTGCCGACTCCGGGCGCTCCCGTCAGCAGGAGGCCCCTGGGCATGGTATAGGGCAGGGAGAGTACGGCCCACTGATATAACAGTTCTTTTTCCTTTTTCAGGCCCCCGATATCGCTGAAATGCACCGTCGGCAGTTCTTTTTTCACTTCCCGGTTGGTGGAGAGCGAAACCTGGCTGAGGGCTTTTTGGAAATCTTCCATGCGGACACGCTGTCCTTTGTAGTTATCCCGTGACAGATCCCGGATGCGGTGCAGCACCGCTTCCTTGCAGAGGATTTCCAGATCCGCTCCCAGAAAGCCCGGTGTGGCCTCGGCCAGTGCGTCAAGGTCCACATCTTTGTCCAGGGGGATGTTCCGCGAGTGGATGGCGAGGATTTCCCGACGTCCCTTCTTATCCGGCGGCAGGATGGGGATCTCCCGGTCCAGCCGGCCCGGCCGCCGGAGGGCCGGATCCAGGTCGTTGGGCAGATTGGTTGCAGCGAGGAATATCACATTTCCCCGCTGGTGGATCCCGTCCAGCAGCGCCAGCAGTTCCGAAACGAGCCGTTTTTCGGACTCGTCGAGGAGCCCGTCCCGTTTTGGTGCGAGGGCGTCGATTTCATCAAAGAACAGGATTGTGTGCGGATAATCCTGGGCTTCCTGGAATATTTCCCGCAGGCGCTCTTCCGATTCCCCGTAATGGTTCCGGACGATGTCCGACCCGTTCACTCCGATGAAATGCGCATGGGTTTCCTGTGCGATGGTCCTGGCAATCAGGGTCTTCCCGCATCCGGGAGGACCGTACAGCAGGATCCCCCGGGGCGGCGTGATGCCGAAATAGGTAAAGATTTCCGGTTCTCTGAGCGGCCTTTCGATGACCTCCCGGATCATTTCCAGTTCCCGGCCAAGGCCGCCGATTTGCTGATAAGTGAGTTTTTCCTCCTCTTTCGAGCCGCGTGCAGCGAGGACATTTTCCTGGATCTTTCTAAACATCGACATAGGCTTTCATCCTTTGCTCAGCTGCGGGAAGAACGGAGGCTCTCTCCGATATGGGAAGAATGGGCAATACTGTTTGATACTGTGGACCGGAAGGAAAAAGGATTCCGGCCCAGGACGATCTTCATGACACCCGCCGTATGGATGACGGCGACGATGCATGTGGCGATGCCAAGGAGCTGGATGACAGCGGGGGAGAAGATCCCGTTGATGGCGAAGATGGCCGGCATGCCGCAGAAGGAGAAGGCACCGATGTAGCAGAACGGCATCAGGAAAAGGATGAGGACACTTCTCCAGCCGCTCAACCAGTCACGGAACCGGTAGGCAATGGACGAACTCAGGAACAGGCCGGAGACGTTGACGAAGGCCCACCAGCAGGGGAAGTGACGGAAAAGCACGAGCGGCTGATTGCCATAGTACGTGTAGATGCCGCCGTAGCTCAGCAGCACTTCTTCCAGGACAAAATCTGCCAGCCCGGCCAGAGCCATGCAGAGCCATAATTTTTTCGTGCTGCTGCGGCGCATCAGAGATGCATAGAAAAGATACCTCACGCCGGCGGCATATACCCACCAGATCACAGTGATGTACCAGTCGAATTCCCGGCCCATCAGGACGAACATGATGTCACTGGGTACATGGGACTGGGCCCAGTACACACCGCCCAGGTAGTTGTCCACAGATTCGGGGATGACATTGGCGGCACCGCCGAGGACCAGTGCCACGGGAACGGTGGAGCGGAATTTGCGGCCGTCCCTGACCGCAAGGATCAGGAAAACCACTGCGATGATGGACAGGACCACCGTTGTCACAAATACATGCTCCGGGTTGATGGGAAAAAGATCATTGGGCGGAATGGGCGTTTGATAGGCACTGTCCGTGGCAGTGCTGAATACGCCCTTTGTGGCCGCGAGGGCGGAAGAAATCCTGGCAGCGCACAGGATGCCAGCCAGCGGAAGAGATTTTTTCATCGAAAGATCCATAAAGATTCTCCTCTCAGTACTCATTTTAAACTTTAGAGTACTCAAATGGTGAAAAAGAAACAATATACAGCGGGAGCCGTATATTGAACGGAACAGGGGTTTCGGAATGGTTCCGGCCGGATTCCGTGGAAGCGGCGTTCCTTCGGGGATCCGGTAGCCTGTTTGCAGACGGTTTGCTTTTATTCTGTTTGAGACAATACCTCCATTTTTGCCTAGTACCTAAAAACACTCTTTAGGTACTTGCTGTATAAGTATATGTCCGGGCAGAGCGTTTGTCAAGCATAAAATTAAGTTGTTTCCGGATATTCGGGTGGTTTGGACGGCAGGCCCTGGCGTTCCGATCCGGATGGTGGGAGCGTCCCGCAGGAACCGGAAAGGGCTGGAGGGATCCAGTCCGGGATCTACACGTTCTCCCTGCGCAGCGATGGAAAGAGAACAGAGCCGTGCATACGGATGCCGGAAGGACGGATTATTTGCACGGCTTTTTTTATTTTTGCTGAAGGAAAACCGTAAAAAACTTAAAATAAAAAGATAGTATTTTCCGGGCGGACTGACCGGCGGAGCCCGCTTACCAATCCCTTTTTAAAGAGGAGATATGGAAAATGAAACGGAAAATATCCATCTGAAACAGTCTGAATGTCCGTATGGAAAGGAATGATCAGAGCTGCTGCTGCCTTGCCCCTCCGCCCCGTCACTTGAAATATATGTAAATCATATTATAATGGAATATATAGTGATAAAGGACCTTTATGACTATATATTCAGCTCGACTCGATACAAAAGTTGATAAGGACTCTTGCAGGGAAGCCAACTGGTGGCTTCTCTTTTTTTGCTGATAAAGAAGAGAAAGGGAGACGTTTGATGAGGAACGAAAAGAAGCTGACGCTGGCTCTTGCTCTGACGCTGGCCCTTGGAGGAAGCACGCCGGTGTGGGCGGAGAAAATCGACACGGATGTCATTGAGGGAAAACAGCTGTCAAAAGGGGAATGGAACCTGGAACAGCCGGTCTTTATCCGGAACAGTACCGTGACGGCAGATCAGATCTCTCTGAAAAACAAAACGTTCCCGGCTGCTTCCCACTGGAGCCATATTACCTATGAAGACAACCCGTCTACGGATGCTCCCCTTGTATTGGGAAGGGGCAGCAGCCTCAGGGCGGAAAAAGGAATTTCTGTGGATCAGATCCAGCTGGGGGCAGAGAACAGAAAAACTGCAGCCGCTGTGCATTTAGCCGGCGGCAGCGTGCTGCAGACACCCACTCTGGAAATTTCCCATAGCAGCACGACGGAAGATAATGAAACGGAAGGTCTTAATGGCCTGAATAGCTATACCGACGAAGCCTGTCATCCGGAATTGGACGTGGATACCATCCATATCCATGATATCTCTTCGGATAACACCGAACTCACAGGAGGCGCAGGGCTCTCCGCGGTCAAATGGAACTCCATGACACAGGGGGGTGAAAACAATCTGATCATCGAAAACATCAGCAATACGAGCGGGAAAGCCAATCCTTTGGCATATGGGATGATTGCTGCCGTGACAACGGATGCTCCTCTCACCGTAACCGGAAAAACGCAGATGAGGAATATTACCTGCGCCAATGGCTCGGTGGTGGGAATGTTTACCGAGGCATCCACGGGATTCGATAACTATGTCCGTTTCCATCAGCTGGATATGTCCGGCTTACAGGGCAAAGATCTTTCCGTGGGTCTCTCTGGGGGCGCCGGCACTGTATATGTGGAAAATGCGGATATCAACATGACGGGGAAGAACAATGAATATGCCGGCCTGTATACGGATCCCTCCGATACCGGGGAGAAAGCCAAAGTCAGTCAGTTCGCCGTTGCCGGTCCTTTTATGGGAAACGTCGATATGGATGATCCCGACGGGCAGTACACCATTAACGGCAATATCCTGGCGGACCAGATGAATCATGCGAAAGTGATCGAGGTCAATCTGGCATATATGGAAGAGGAATTGAAACAGGGAAACTTGTCGGAAGATGAACGGCAATTATACCAGAATGTGGTGGACGGCTATAAAAAGGAAATTGTGGAATACCGGAAGTATGGCCGGATCAACCTGGCCGGCTATCTGAAACTGTACGGGGATGTGTATGCCAAAAATGGCGGTACTGTGGATCTTCACCTCCAGGATGGCAGCGTTTTTGAAGGCCAGGCCGATGACTATGGGGACTACGATACCGCAGGCCAGCTGACGCACCGGAAAGTGGACATCAACGAGGACCTTTACCAGTCGTCTCTGGGAAAATTTTATGTCTGGCAGGATGTGGCTGACATGTACCATCAGATGGGGGTTCCGTATCTGACCACCGGTACCATCAATCTGACCATGGATCCGGGCAGCACATGGCAGACCCGGGGCAAGAGCTTTATTTCGTCGCTGGACTTCAGCCATGGGGGCCTCGTGGATATGCGGAAGGCAGCCGGTTCCTCTTTGACCATTGGCAGTCTCACCGGGGAAGGGGGCACGTTCCTGATGGGATTTTCCCGGGATGCAGCCAAATCCAGCATGCTCTATGTGAAGGATCTGAGCCAGTCCGGTGTGCAGCACATCCAGGCGTATCTGCAGCCGGATACCCGGGTGGAAGACCTGAAGGGCGTCCGTTTTGCTACCACCGGCGGGGACGATTACAAACGGGATCCGGCCGCCCGGTTTGATGTGGCCCTCGCCAAAGATCAGGGCATCAACAATGTCACCCTGAAAGTGAAGAATGAAAAGTTCAATCCTGAGGACACTGCGGCCAACGAAAAGTTCAACGGGAGCAAGGACGGCAGCGGTACGTACAAACCGGGCAATGATTATGTGACGGCCGTCTTTTCCGGCAAAATGCATACCCGGTCAGTGCCGGACTCGGCAAAGATCTTTAAAGCTGCCATGGAAGGGAAAAAGACCACCGATGAGGCCGGGAATTACCTGCCGGAATACATGAAGACCGTTACGGTGGAAGATCCGGTGGAAGAAGGGACCAACTGGTTCATCGATGAGACGGTGACCACGCCTTCTGACAGCGGCAAGATCATCAAAAAATCCATGCAGCTCAACTATATGAATGCCATATACGGAATCTATACGGACAGCCTGGAAAAGCGGCTGGGCGAGGCCCGTTACAGCGGGGACGGCGACGGTCTGTGGGCCCGGATCCGCCATGACCGGGTGGGCCGGGACGGACTCTATGCAGCGAGTAATACCATGGCCGAACTGGGGTACGACTGGCGGAATGACCGGACGAAGTTCGGCCGGCACATCCAGGGAGCCGCCCTCGACTATATGGACGGCTCGGCGGATTACAAGGAAGTCACCGGCCGCAGTGACAGCAAACGGTACGGCTTCTGGTTCTATGATACCCGACTGGGGAACAAGGGACACTATACGGATCTGGTGGCCAAGTACGGGCGGCTGCGCAATGAATACACGCTGTACCCGGAGACGGGGGATCCCGTGAAAGGGGATTACCATAATGATTACTGGTCCCTGAGTTTTGAATACGGCCGGAAGAAACCGCTCGCTTATGGCTGGTTCATCGAACCCCAGGCCCAGCTCCAGTACACCTATCTGGGCAGCACGGATTACCGGACGAGCCAGGGGACGCAGGTGAATCTTGCCGGGACGGACAGCCTGATCAGCCGTCTGGGATTCCGTCTGGGAAGGGATCTCGGCAGCCGGACCAGCTTCTATCTCACCGGGGACTTCTACCATGAATTCCTGGGGAATCAGGATGTCACGGCCGTGGACCGGACCGGGCGCATGGCTGTGACCGGACACAATGACGGCAGCTGGTATAACGCCGGCCTGGGCGTTAGCACCCGGGTGGGGAATAATTCCTATGCCTATGCGAGCTTCGACCGGTCCTTCGGTCCCCATATGGACCGTACCTGGACGCTGGAAGCCGGTGTGAACTGCCGGTTCTGAGAGAGCGGCCGGACGCAGGGGAAACTCTGATGTTCCGTTGAAAAAAGAAAGGAAGCATGGTTCTATGAAAAGCAAAATCTGTAATCATCGGCTGGCACTGGCGGTCCTAGGGACACTGCTGGCAGGAGGGATGCGGTGCCTGCCCGGCGAGGCAGCGGTGCTGGATAATCCGGTTACCCTGACTGCGAAAGATGCTGTGGTCAGTGATGACGCGGATGTAACCCTTAAACCGGGAGGGAGCCCCTTCCATGTCATCCGGATCAGCAAGGCTGCTTCCGGAGGAACGGTCCGGATCGGCAGTCAGAAGATCGCGGCCCATATCCAGGGAGCGGAGGGGCCTCAGGTCCGGGTGGACGGGATCATCAGCAATGACGGCGCCATCAACCGTTCGCCCTGGGTGTGGAACAGTAAGAACACTCGCGGATATGAAGGGACCGTGGACCTGGCCGACGGACTGACGCTCACGGTGGACGGGACCGGGGACTGTCCGAAGCTCGCCGGGATCCTGGCAAACGGGTTTCAGGATCTGAGCGGCGATTCCACCGGACGGGGCCTGAACCAGGGAAATCCGGCCAATCTCACCTATAATCTGGGAAATGATACGACCATAGTCATGAAGGGCGTCGATCAGGTGTCTTCCGCACCGGATATGTTCTCCCAGTTCGTCTATTACGCACAGATGGGCATCGTCAATGACGGCGCCGTCATGCATATCGGAGACCGCCTGAATGTTTCCACGGATATCCAGGGAAAATACACCCTCTATGCAGAAGGCATCGCCAATTCCAAGTACGGGCAGCTGACCATCGGGGACGATGCGGTGATCCACGCAGGCGGAACCCTGTCCGAACTGAGCTCAGGCTTCGGGGCGGAACTGTATGGCCTCATCAGCCGTCCGAAACACGACTGGGATAATGATTTCAGCAGCAAAGGGAGGCAGTCCGTAACGCTTGGGAAAAATGCCGACATCACTGTCGATTTCCTCTGCGACGGGACAAATTTAAAAACGCCTGCTTCCATCATGGGAACGGCTCTCCGTCTGGACACCACGGACCTGACAGCCGGAAGCAATCTCCATCTGACGACGACCCAGGAGGGCAGCGGCATCGGGACGTACGGGCTCTTTGCCTGGAATAAGAGCAAAGCGGACATCGGCGATGGATTCCGGGCCGATGTCACGGGAAAAGACCATGGCTACGGTTTGTACGGAGTCTATGCAGGCCATTACAGCAATAAAGGAACTTACAAAGACGGGACGGAAATCACCTTTGAAGGCCATGCCGAGCAGAATCTTACGGCAGCGGACAGTTACCAGGTGTTCGGCAGTTACTTCAACGCTGCATCCCTGCATCTGAAGGGGGACGATGATGTTTCCATCACGGAAAATGGCCATTTCAACCATATCGCAGGGACGATCCTGCTGGATCCCGGAGCCGAGCTTACCGGTGACAGCAGCCGGCTGGCAGTGACCATGAAGATCCGGGGCGATTCGGTCAAAGACCCCTATAACTATGAAAAAACGGATGAGTCCCATGTGGATGGACTGTCGCTGGGCAACAAGGCATCGGCGGCCCTGAAAGCAGTCACGGTGGATCTGGGACTTCAGGGCAGCCTGATGGATTCCACCCGCGTCACGGGGATTTCCGTCCAGGATTCTCCGCTTACGATAACGGGGAATACGGATCTGAAGCTGGAAGCAGAAAACACGGGGACTGCCGGAACGCAGCAGCTCTATGGGATTTATAACAAGGGCGGTCAGATCACTGCGGGAGATACCCGTATCCAGCTGACAGGAAAACAGTTCGGGACTGTATCTGGCGTCTCTACCACGGAGAGCGGACAGACGCAGATCAAGGGCAATGTGGAGATCACGGCCGCTGCGGATTCCGCCGCTCAGACCGGGGTCATGAGCAGCCAGGGCGGCCAGGCTGTCTTTTCTCAGGGGGCTGTGATCCGGGGCGCGGATACGGCTCTTGAAAGCGATGGGGAAGACAGTCTCATCGCCATCACCGGAGACGGGACGAAAGTCATCGCCGGGAACCTGCAGTCGTCGGACGGGGGCATCCTCCGTCTCTCCCTCCATGATGCTGCGTCATCCCTTACGGGCAAATCCAGTGTGGATGCAGCCGAAACGGACCTCACCGTAACGGACGGCGCCCTCTGGAACATGACCGGGGACAGCCGGGTGAGCGGACTGGAACTGGGGCAGGGCGGCCGGATCAATATGGAAGCCAGCCCGTCCTATGTGACGCTGCAGGCGGATACCTTCAAAGGAGAGGGCGGGACCCTGTACATGAAGACGGATCTTGCATCGGAAAAAGACGGGGATAAGCTCATCATCAGCCAGGCGGAACCCGGGTCCGGTGCCTCCATCCAGGTCCAGGATGCCAGCCTGACGAGCGGCAAAGAAGTGACCGGTGTCAAAAATCTGCTGCTCGTGACGGATGCCAGCAAAAATGCAGTGTTTACGGGCAAGTCCCTCGACCGGGGCGGCCTGTGGGATGTGACGCCGACCATCCAGCGCGGTGACACGGTAAAGGATGCCCAGGGGAACATCATCGGAACACCGGAGGAATGGTATCTGACCAAAGTGGAAAAGAAGGTCAACCGGGATACGGTGCCTCTGGTCCGCTCCGCTGATATTGGATACGGTCTCTATCGGGAAAGCCTGGATACCCTGCGGCAGCGGATGGGGGACCTGCGGCTTTTGAAAAAGAAAGAAGATGCTGCCGGCCTGTGGGCACGGATGCGGGACGGAGAGTTCAGCGGCCCGGACAGCCTCGATGCGCATTACCATAATTTCCAGCTGGGCTTCGATGCTGCGCTGGATCCCAAGAGCGTCTGCGGCGTGCTGGCGGAGCGGGGCATCGCTTCTCCGAGCTACGCTTACGGCAAGGGCAAGGACCACAGCCTTGCCGGAGCGCTCTACGGCACCTGGTTCGGCGACGACGGCAGCTATACGGACGTGGTGGCCCGGTATGGCCGCGATGACGCCCATGTCAGCACCTATGGCGGCTATCCGGACCGGGCGGACTGGCGGAGCCACGACCTGAGCGCCAGTGTGGAATACGGCCGGACCATCCCCGTATCGGAAAGCGGCTGCTTTGTGGAACCGCAGGTCCAGTTCCAGCTGGGCCGTCTGGGGAGTTATACGTACACCACCCTGCGGGGCAAAAAAGTCTATGCCGACGGCTATGACAGCGCCATCGGCCGGATCGGTTTCGTGGCCGGCCGGCGGGGCGGAGCAGCCAGCCATCCTTTTGACTGGTATGTAAAGGCCAGCCTGCTCCATGAATTCAGCGGTGACCGGGCCCTGCATCTTACGGCAGCGGACGGGGAGACACTGGACGAAAAGATGGATAACCAGGAAACCTGGTGCACCCTGGGCCTGGGCGGCAGCCTGCGGACCAGCCACCGGACGTACCTCTACGGGGACGTGGAACGGAGCTTCGGTGGAGAGCTGCAGAAAAAGTGGCAGCTCAATGTGGGGATCCAGTACCAGTTCTGAGCCTGCGGGAACATAACAGCACAGGAGGAACGGCAGGATCCGGCTCATGGCATGGCCTGCTGCAGAAATGAAAAGAACCATGGCGGGAATTTCCTGTCATGGTTCTTTTGCTTACTGTTTTTGCTCTTTTACGGCACTGTCACATCTTCACCTGCTGAAATTGATCTGGCTCAGCTGAAACTTATGTCATACAGGGAGAGTATGCCGTCATCATAATACCGGCAGGCAGGCCGCCCTCCAGCTCTTTCTTTTTGCCGGAATCGTCATCAGCCGCTGCAGGCTCTTGAAATGCGGCGGATATGCATTGTCGCCGGAAATGATCAGCGGTTTGCAGCCGTCAGCAAAGCGGATTTCCAGTTCCCACTGCTCCCCGTCAAGGACATTGCTGGCCACATACTCTCTGTCCCATTCCTCGATGTGAAGGGACCGGAGCCGGGCCAGGAATCTGGCTTTTGTCATCTCCTCGCTGTGGACCGGGCGGCCGTCCGCCGGAGGGATCAGGGCTTCTGTGTCAAATACGGCCTGGCTGCCGGAAAAATGGACGGACGTCTTTGTATGTCCCATAAAATAACCGCCATCTGAAAATATGACCGTTTCGATACAGGGACGGCGTTTCAGGAAATCGTTTCCTGTTTTTCCAGGCTTCATAGGAATCATCCTTTCTGCATGCCGCCGTTTTCTGCTGTGACCATTTATGGCAAGGAACTGCGGAAAGCTGTGTGCGGCAAGTCTTCTTTTCTCTGATTATATCAGAATTTATGGGAAGGATTTTACCCTTTGTTAATCCAGGATCCACAGCCTGCATCTCGCGAATCGCAATCCGCAGATTGCAGGCCGCAGAACGCGGACCGCGGCTGACTGCTGGCAGCTGAGAGCTGACGGCAGATCGCAGCATCAAAGCCCTGTGGCCGCCCGTCCGAAAGGATGGATTTCTGTCAAAAATGGAGGGTTTTTAAAAGTCAGGATGTCGATAAACATGGGTACAGTATACGCAAATCGCAGGTCGCAGACCGCTGATCGCGGCTGACTGCTGGCTGCTGTCCGCTGACGGCTGACCGCAGTCCCAAAGCCCCTTACTCTTTCAGATACACCATGATGTTTCGCTGCAGCAGGCGGTAGCGTAGCAGTGTATTGCTGTTTTTTCCGCAGTATTCTCGGGGGATTTCCTGATTGGGTTCGTAGGCGACGGGCAGATCATACAGGTCGAACTGTTCCCTCGTCA
The DNA here is from genome assembly GCA_900315205.1 of uncultured Acidaminococcus sp. Classification (GTDB taxonomy): domain Bacteria; phylum Bacillota; class Negativicutes; order Acidaminococcales; family Acidaminococcaceae; genus Acidaminococcus. Next base: position 3,662 of record OMYF01000047.1, on the reverse strand, counting down.
GATCGACATATTTGCCATTCAGCTTATTGAAATAATGCGTAGCTCCATTGTCACTCCGGATTTTGTGGATCGTCCCGCCAAACATGTCATGGACCAGCATGGCTGTAATCGCACACTGCCCGTAGGATGGATCGTTCGGGACCCATTCGGCCTGGCAGGACGGGTACGCTGTTTCTTTGCGCCAGCAGTACTGCTCCAGGACGGCAAAGAGATCGAGCAGAGAGTGGATCCCCGGAAATTGTTTCACGGGCCTGCAGGTCAGATCCTTTTGCTCGTCCCCGTAAAAGAGCCAGCCGCGGGGACGGGATTTCTGCCGCATCTTCTTCAGTGCCAGCGCGACCTTAGGATTCTCTTCGGACATCATATTCACCTTCTGCTTTATTTTTGTCCATTATACATCAAGATGCCTGTGAAAGAAAATTATTGTAACAAAAATTGGATAGCAGCGGCAGGGCAGTAAAAGAAAAGGCCTGCAGCCGGATTTTTTCAGTCCGCGGAACGGACATAGGGATTTCCTCAGTGGTTTTTTCTGATACTTTGTATGATGGACTGGACATCGGGAGACAGCCACTTGTTGCAGTGATAGCTGAGAGCGATGGGAATGGCCGTGGCTTCCAGTTCCGCTTTTATGACTCTTACAGTTCCGTTTTCGATTTCCTGCTCTATGGCGAACTGGGGCAGGATTGCGATACCCAGATTGGATTTGACGCATTGGATGAGGGAAGCCACGCTGCCCAGCACAATGCTGTTCAGCTGGGTTCCGTATTTCTTTTTCAGCACATGATTCAGACACTGCTGATAATAGCCGTTTTCTTCCAGGTCGATGAAATCCGGCGGCCTGCTGTTTTCACTGAATATGGCAGAGATATCCTCCCCTGGCAGTTCTGTACTGCCGAACAGGACGAGGGGATAGGTATGGATGTCCTCCGTATGGATATTGTTTCTTCGGCCCCTCACGTCATAATGGATTGCCAGGTCGCTCCTGCCGTCTAAAATCACATCATACATACGTGAGCAGGGAATGGTCTGGATTTCCAGTTCGACATCCGGAAGGGTCTGCCGCACTTCCTTGATGACTTTCTGGAACTTGTATGTCAGGTAACTTTCGACGACAGCGATACGCACTTTCTCCTGCGGGTCATTTGCGATTCTGGTGACTGCCTGATAATTCAGCAGGATATTATCGATATAGGGCAGGATGTCCCGGGCCTTATCCGTCAGGATCATTTTGCGGCCATATTTTTCAAATAATTTGAACCCGAATTCGTTTTCCAGATGATGAATGTGGATCGTCACGGTGGAACGGGTGTATCCCAGTTTTTCGGCCGTTTCTGTGAAACTCTCAGATTCGGTGGCTGTCTTGAAGGTCTGCAGATATTGTAGGTCCATATCCTTTCATCTCCACTGTTCAAAGATTTAAAACATAAATTAAAAATGCTTAAATTTTATTCATTATACTTTTCCTGTATACTATTGTCAACAAAGGAAATCAAGCCCCCTATTGATTTTCAGCAGGGGATGACGGCAAAAGGACCGCATCCATGGATGGATGCCCTTTGCCTGTGGAAAGGAGAAGTCTATGAAGACAATCGGAACGTTTTTCGAACTGGGCGGCCGGGGAGCCATGGAAAGTCTGGCCCGGACCGGCCTGGATTACGTCATCATCGATACGGAGCATGGCTGTTTCTCTGTGGAAAGCACGGCGGACTCCATCCTTGCGGCGGAACGCCATGGGCTGACCCCTTACGTCCGCATCGGCGATATCCGCCGTCCCTGTGTGCTGCGCATGCTGGATATCGGAGCCCGGGGACTCATCATCCCCAATATCCGGACGCTGCAGCAGGTGGAAGAAGTGGTCGAATATGCAAAGTTCCCGCCCCTGGGCAACCGGGGCTACTGTCCGAATCGTACTTGCGGCTGGGGCGCTGATGCGTGGGCACAGGATGTGGAGTCGTACATGGCTGAATGCAACCGGCGCTGCAAAGTGATTCCCCAGTGCGAAACGAAAGAAGCGCTGGAGCAGATAGAAGAGATCACAGCCCTGCCGGGAGTGGACGGCATCTTTGTGGGGCCCTGCGACCTTTCCATTGCACTGGGAATTCCCCTTCAGTTTGACAGTCCCGTGCTCGCCCGGGCCATTGAGCGGATCCTGGCGGTCTGCCAGAATGCGGGGAAGGAATCCTATATCTTTGCCGGCAATATGGCGGATGCTGTCAAATGGTCCCGTAAAGGTTTTGACTGCATCGCGTACAGTCTGGATGCTTCCGTTTTTATCCAGGCATTTTCCACACTGGTGGATGAATTTCACAGGGGGGTTCAGGATGAAAAACGGAAATAGACAATATGGATTGGACACAGGACTTCATAAGAAAATCGCGGCTGCTTTGTATCAGGCAGAAAAAACCAATAGGCCTATACCGCTTCTTACAGAAGCCTACCCGTCCATTACCCAGGATGATGCTTATGCCATCCAGCAGGAAGGCCTGGCCCTTCGGATGGCTGACGGGGCAAAGATCGTGGGACGGAAAATCGGCATCACCAGCCGGGGGATGATGGAGCAGATGCACTGTGACACCCCGGACTATGGCTGTCTGCTGGCTCACACCCTGGTGCAGGAAGGGTCGCCCTGTCGGCGCAGTGAACTGAACATCCCCATTGTGGAAGGGGAGCTGGCTTTCATCATGGGAGAAGATTTAGAAGGGGATGTGATTACCCAGGCAGATATCATGAACGGGACGGCCTGGGTGCTGCCCTGCTTTGAAGTCTGTGATGCCCGGTATCCCGCCTGGAAAGTCACGGTCCGCGATACAATCAGCGACAATGCCGGCGCTTCCCGGTTCATGATTGGCAGCAGTGTCCGGAAACTTAGTGAAATCCGTCCAAGGAATATCGGGATGATCATTGAGAAAAACGGCGAGCTCCTGGGATCTGCCGCGGGAGCTGAAGTAATGGGGTCCCCTGTCAATTCGGTAACCTGGCTGGCCAATAAACTGCTGGAATACGGCACATGCCTGCGGAAGGGTGATATTGTCCTGTCCGGGGCCTTCCTGGCGGCAGACCCGGCTGAAGCAGGGGATGTGTATACCCTGACGATGGATGGTTATCCGCCTCTTACCTTGAGGTTCGAATAAAATTTTATCTGTATGGGAAGGAGATTGTATTATAATGAGTAAGAAAAAGATTTATACCCCGAAAGCCCCTGGTGCCATTGGACCGTATTCTCAGGGATACGTTGCCGGTGATTTTGTTTATACGGCCGGTCAGGCCGGGCTGGTCCCGGAAGACGGGAGCGTTGCTTCAGATACTATCCAGGGACAGGCTGAACAGGCCTGCAAAAATCTGGGGGCAATCCTTGAAGCCGGCGGGGCTTCGTATATGGATGTGATCAAGGCCAATGTGTATCTGGCCAATATGTCCGATTTCGATGCCTTTAATGAAGTGTATGCCAAATATTTTACGGAAAAACCGGTCCGGACCTGTGTGGCTGTCAAGGATCTTCCCATGGGACTGCTGTGTGAAGTGGAAGCCGTGGCTTATAAGGGCTGATCCTGACAAGGGGAGCCAAAGCAATCTGGTAATATGTCAAGTTAAAAAATGAGGTGATTTCTATAAAAATTCTTAAAAAAGGGCGCACTTAACAAAACGTTTCTCTCAGAAATTTT
>OMYF01000095.1 GCA_900315205.1 uncultured Acidaminococcus sp. | reverse complement strand
TTAAGTTTTGTAGCAAAAACTATTTTAAGATGAAGGTCTTTCTTTTTGCAACTTTATAAGGGATTATTCATTCCACCGAGAACTATTTTACACTAAGCACTTTGAGCGGCTGAGGTTCTCCCGTAAGGGATACGGCGCCCTCCGCCGTAATGCGATAGGTATTTTCCGTCCCCACCATGCCGATGCCCGGCAGGGCGATCTTCGGCTCCACAGCAAGGGTCATGTTTTCCCTGACCACATCCTTCACTCCGTGGGCAATGACCGGCGTCTCATCCATGACAAGGCCGATGCTGTGGCCCAGGAACTGGCCGCCGTTCATGAAACAGCCCTCATAGGTCCTGTCGAAACCAGCCATGATCGTGTCGTAGACGCTGCCAAAGACAGCCCCGGGCCGGAGCAGCGCGGCAGTCGCTTTTTCCAGTTCCAGGCAGTAGTTGTAGGCACGGAGGATGGTATCCTTTTCCGGATCCCTGTCGAGGTTGCCATAATAATAGACCACGGTCTTATCCGTATTGTAGCCGTCCGCTCCGCAGGGAATATCCAGATAGACCAGGCGGCCTTCCCTGAGCAGGCGGAAAGGAGATCCGATACTCTGCACGGCCACACAGGTCCCGGCTGTGCCGCCGGGGCCGTCAAAGGCCGTCCGCACAAGAGCACTCTTGCCGAAAGACGCCAGGCCGATGGCATCCTCCCCGGTGGGCCGGTTCGTCCTGGCGACACCCTGTCCGCCGGCAAGGACAAGTTTCAGATAGAGCTGTACGGCCAGTTCGGCTTCACTGATACCCGTCCGGAGCAGCGGCGCCACTCCCTGGCCCATGACTTCCCCGTGGATGCGCCCGGCCCGGATCATCAGGTCCATCTCGTAAGCGCTCTTGATGCTCCGCAGCTTTGCCAGGATGGGATTCAGATTCTTCCTCTGCTTCGCCGGGAAATATTTGCTGAAGAAACCCATCCATTCCAGTGTCGTATGCTTGTAATCCAGATAAATCACATCAGGACACGGGGAACCGTAGTATTCCGCCGGCTGCCGGTAGCTCTTCATGCGGCGGATCTGCGGATCCGGCAGAAGGGATTCATGGCATGCCCGGCTGTAGCTCCGGCGTACCCAGAGGATCTCGTCCCCGGGCCGGATGATCAGCGCTCCGTCCTGCATGGTCCCTGTAAAATAATACATATCCAGTTTATCTGAGATGACAGCCATCTGCCACTGCGGGTCAGCGGCGTCCATAGCCGAGCGGAACCGCTGCAGACGGGCTTCCAGCTCCTCCCGCGGTACGCGGCGCAGCACATCGGCGGGATGAAAGATCTCATGTTCCAGAATTGCCATGATTTGCCTCCTTATGGCCTTCTTTTTTCTTTATTATAAAGGGGAAGGCCCCCGGATTCAACAAATGTACTGATCGAGTAGGAGGAGGCAGTTAGCCCCCGTCCTCTCACACCACCGTGCGTACCGTTCGGTACACGGCGGTTTTAACAGTTGATGTGCACTGACTGGTATGCTTCGGCTGCATCGAAATGGCCGAAGCGTACCAGTCTTTCTTTTGTTATGGACCTGCGTTTCCTCGACGGTCATGCCGTCGACGCCTGCCGCCCCTTTGTTTGCCTTTGCTCTCTTGAAGGCTCTGTTCAGGTTTCTCCTGTCCTGCATCTTCTCCAGCAGTTCCGGCTGTGCACTGTCCCGTTCCTTCCATATTTATCGGAATGACCTGCGCGCTTCCGCATATTCTTCGTGTTCCGCACTATCCTTTTGCGGGCAGCCCTCTTCTTCGAGGTTTTCTGCTATATTTAGTCTTTCCTTCTTTTCCCGGTTGTACTTGGGACTTTGCCCTCTCGGCCCTTCACCTTTCGGCTGCTATGGCCTCTGCTGACTTCTGCTCGTTCAGCGTGGCCTTCCGGTCACGGTTATTCCTTTTAGAACATTCCGTGCAGACCTCCCCGGGTACCACACGTCTCTTTCCCTCCATCTGCCTGCCGCATCTGCCACCGCTTGTTCCGTGCAGCTATTGGACTTTGACCTGTCAGGCGGCCTTATCCCAGGCGACAGCCTGTATACAGTTTCTGTTCGTCAGGCCAGAAGTTTGCCGCCGGCTTCCTTCAGATTCCCCCTCACGGTGGACATCC
>OMYF01000048.1 GCA_900315205.1 uncultured Acidaminococcus sp. | reverse complement strand
GAAACTCTTGGTGTACATTTTTAGACTCTTCATAAAGACGCTCCTTTCTCCAGGAAAGTCTCACTTTCTACTGTCTAAAAATATGATACACCTTTCGTCAGAATCGTATCATTTTTCACACTTTATTTATAATATAAAAATATCACACCAACAGAACAATGTAAAACAAGCAGTTTTCCGTATTTCAACAAGATATATCTTGTGGTAAAATGAATTATATCGTTCTGTCTGAGCAGAAATCCACACCGGAGAGTGAGGTACGATCATGGATACATCGCAAAAAATGTTTTTGCTGGCAGTGGAAGAAATGAATTTCACCCGGGCAGCCAGGCGGGCCCATGTGACCCAGCAGTGTCTCAGCGAACATATCAAAAGCCTGGAAATCGAACTCGGCACGAAGCTTTTCACCCGTTCTCCCCGCCTTGCGATCACAGATTCCGGCATCGTGCTGCAGAAAACCCTGCAGCGGATCTCCAATCTGGAAAAGAACCTGCATGTCAAGATCCAGGAAATCGAAAAGGGTCAGATCGGTGAGATCCATCTGGGCATCAATGCGACGCGGGCCCACATCCTGCTGCCGAGACTGCTGCCAGCCTTCCACAGCCTGTATCCCAAAGTCAACCTCATTGCGACACTGCAGGATACGGAGGAACTGGTTGCCCGGATGCTGAACCAGGAACTGGATGTCATCTTCGGCATCGATTATCCGGCACCGCCGCTGCTTACCGCCGTTCCTGCGGAAGAAGAGATCCTGATCCTGACCGCGACCAATCAGTTCCTTCACCGCTATTACCGGGGCCCGGAACCATGGCATGATCTCCAGCCGGGGGACTATCTGGATTTCCGGCAGTTCTCCGCGTTCCCGATCGTTGGGAACCGCAAAAAAAGTACGGTCCAGCATCTGTACACCACCTTTCTGCGGGAGCAGGGCCTGTCCCACCAGCAGATCGTTTCCATCAGTGACTATGCCACACAGTTCGAACTGTGCCGGGAACACCTGGCCGCGACCTTTTCTTCTTCCTTTATGTACCATATGATCCGGGATTATAACCGCGCCTGCGGCCCGGAAAATGCGAAGCGTCTGATCCCCCTGCGCATAAAGAATATGGATTACCGGATCAAGACCCGCATCATCATCCCCAAGAGGCCTTTCATCCCACGCTATATGCAGGATTTTGTCCGGCTTTTCACGCAGGAGGTCAGGACCTGCCAGAAAGAAACAAGTGGTATATTCGGTATATGAAAAAAAGATGGGTTGATACTGTAAGGTTTGTATGCTGTACCCAAAGTCGTTGACACTGTAACTTTTAAAAAACCTTCATTTCGACAGGCCGGGCGCACCCATTAGAAAAGAGGCTGTGAAAAATGATCGCTCATTTTTTCACAGCCTCTTCTGTTATGACAGGGATAATCTATTGATGTGCCCTTATATGACTTCCAGGAGTTCCTCCGGTCTGTGGATCACATGGGCGGCACCCATCTTTTCCACGACATCCTGATCCCGGAAGCCCCAGGTCACAAGGACGCAGTCCAGTCCGGAGTTGTCCGCCGTAGCTTTATCCACCTCGGAATCGCCCACATAGACAGCCTCTGCTTTTTCCACACCGAGCTCCTCAAGCGCTTTTTCCACCATGTCCGGAGCCGGTTTTTTCCGCATGGAACTGTTCTGACCAAGGGCAACATCGACAAGCGGAAAAAAGCTGCGCCGGAGTTCCTTCGCCGCTCCATCCGGTTTGTTGGTCACAATGGCAAGCTTGTACCCCCGCTGCGACAGCGTTTCCAGCAGGGCCGTGATCCCGTCATAAGGACGGGTCGCAATATGGCAGTGATCCTGATAATATGTCAGGAAGGACTGGAAGATTTTCTGGAATTCGTCCTCCCTGACCGCCTTGGGCAGGGAAAGCCTGCACAGACGTTCCGATCCGTTGCCCAGATACGCGCGGATCTCCTGCCGCGTCCGGGCCTGGTATCCATACTTTGTGATTGTAACGTTTACGGAATTGAAAATATCCGTCAGGGTGTCGAGAAGTGTGCCGTCAAGGTCAAAAACTACAGCTTTATACCTGGCCATACTGTTCCTCCATTTGTCTGATATGGCTTTATTATACAATATCTTCTTCCTGATTTGCGGAATATCTTCCGCACTTCCGGCAGGGCCAGTCTCTTATGCAAAAAGCCCTTCCCGGGCGGGCATCTTCCCGGCTCGAAAGCCATGGAATGACGCTCCCTGTGAAGAGCTTTCCTGTTTTGGATTCAGCCGCGGACAGCCCATCCTTATCTCAGATGGTTCCCGGCGCACATCAAAGCAGCACTTTCTTGAAGAAGTCCGCTGCCATTCTGTCCGCGCCGGCCGTATCATGGGTGAAAGAATGGTCTTCTCCTTCGATCAGATGGACCTCACCATTAAAATAGATGCGCTGATAGCGCAGGCTGTACGTGTACGGAACGACCACATCCCCCGTTCCGTGCAGCATCAAAGCCGGCCCCTGATACTGGGAAGACGTTTCATAAATGGGCAGGTCCCGGGCGGTCTTTACATAGTTGGCCCCCAGTTTCAGCCCGTTGAAGACGGGGATCTCTGCAGGCGGGTTAAGTGAATCGTACGTCTTGCCGAACAGATTCCCCCGGATGGCATCTTCCCGCAGCACTGCAGCCGGTGCCATCAGGACAAGCGCCTTCACCTGCTGCGTCCCCAGTTCTCCCGCAGTCATACTCGCCACGACACCGCCCTGGGAATGCCCGGCGAGGGAAATACTCGTAACGCCCGGCAGTGATTTGGCGTAGGCATAGACATGTTTGGCATCTTCGATTTCATTCGGGACTGTCATGTCCTGGAAACGGCCTTCACTTTCTCCATGGCCGTTGAAATCAAAACGGATGGAAGCAATCCCTTCTTTTTCAAGATCATCAGCCAGTCCGGTCAAGAGCGGCCGGTTCTTATTGGCCGTAAAGCCGTGCATGATGATGACAAGCGGGTATTCTTTCCGGCCGTCCGGAGTCTGGAGTACGGCAGCCAGCCTGCCGTGATCACCCTGGACCGTGACAGCTTTTGAGCTGGCAGACGTGGTTTCCATACCGACGGCCAGCGCGCTTACGGCGAGACAGGAAAGCATCAGGATTTTTTTGATATTGAACATGGCAGCAGCCTCCTTTTATCTGTGGATACGGTGATATGAAGCATCAAAGTACCTGCCGGCACGGATGTCATCCGTCATGCCCCGGTAAGGAGCTTCAGAGATGACTTCCTCATTGTCCTGTCCCGCTTTCCCGATACAGGTGATCCGGGCAAATTCCGGCACCAGGTACTTCGGATAGGTTTCATATTTTTCCCGGGATTCTTCCATCAGGCCAGGATGCATGAGGGAAATACAGGACGGACAATGACATATGTCAACCCTGATATATGTCATTATAGGATGCGCTTTATCACATGTCAATATTTACATGTTTATTACTGATTCCATATATAAAATATGATATACTGAAAAAAATGACGCGCAAAGGAGATTTCCATGGCACAGAAAAATATCTTGAAATATATCATCCTGGGACTGCTGAATCAGAAAGAACTGGCCGGCTATGATCTGAAGAAACTCTTTGCAGGGGAACTGAATGACTTCTGGTCTTCCAACCACAGCCAGATTTATCCTGAACTGCGCCGCATGGAAGAAGAAGGACTCATTGCCAGCCGCAGCAGGACCGTAGGTACAAAACTGGAAAAGAAGTATTACCGCCTAACGGACGCAGGGAAAAAAGCACTGGCTGCCTGGATGCACGAACCTCTGAGCAGCCTGGTTCCCAGCCGTGACGAGTTCACGATGAAACTTTACCTGGTGGAAGATCACGATGACCCGCTGATTCCCAAACTCATCCAGGAAGATATTGCCCGCCACCAGGAAAAATACGACTACCTGCTGACCCGCTGGAATGTCCTGTTCAAGACCCCGGAGGCCCGGAAAGCCCACTTTGGCCACGCCCTGATTTTGAGCCGGGCTCTGGAGAGAGAAAAACAGCGGCTGACATGGCTGAAGGAAATGCAGGCTGAGATTGCAGAAAACAAGAGGACCAGGGAGCACAGCTCCAGCCCGGCGGACCGTCAAAGCCAGCCGGATGCCTTATGATCACCCGCATGTAGTATAATACAGACAGGCAATATGCACATGCAAGGAAGCTCACAAAGGGAGGTTATCAAATGGATGAATTTGTCCGCGAAAGGAATCGGAAACTCGCAAAAAAAGTGATTGCCGGGCTGAAATCCCGTCAGATGGAAGGCTATTTTGCCGAAACGAAAGAAGAAGCGCTGAAGAAAGCCCTGGAGCTCATCCCGGAAGGGTCCACTGTCACCTGGGGCGGTACCCAGTCAATCTCTGAAATCGGACTGAAAGAAGCTGTCATCAAAGGAAATTATACTGTCTACAACCGCGATGCCGAACCGACTCCGGAAGGCAAGAGAGCCGTGATGCTGAAATCCTACACCTGTGACTATTATCTGGCGAGTACGAATGCCATCACAGAAGACGGTGTGCTGGTCAATGTGGACCGCAATTCCAACCGCGTATCCAGCCTGGCCTACGGCCCGGCCCATGTCATCATGATCGTCGGCATGAACAAAGTCACCAAAGATGTGGACCATGCTCTGTACCGTGTCCGCAACGTGGCTGCTCCAACCAATGCACAGCGTTTCACATCAGCCAGGACACCGTGCCTTGCCAATGGTTCCTGCCTGAACTGCAAATCTCCGGACAGCCTCTGCTGCAATTTCCTGATCACCCGCTTTTCCAATGTGCCGGGACGCATGAAAATCATCCTGGTAAACGAGGAACTGGGATATTAAAGCCGGCTGATCAATACGGGCAAAAGCGAGTCATATCAGCCTGTCCCCGCCCGGTATAAAAACGAAACAGAACGCCGAACCGTCTCCGCAACCCCCTTCCTTTCCGTCCTGACCATACAGGACATGGAAGGAAAAGAAATCCCGGACGGCACTGCACGGAACGAAACTGTACCCTCCCTGCTGGAGAAATCCCGGCAGGGAGGGTACAGCTCATTCTGGAGCATTTTCTTCAGGCAGCAGGCTGCTGCCCGGGCAGTTCATTCCTTCAGGATACAGGCTGCCAGGAGAAGGAGCAGCGCCGGCAGCAGGATCGCGACATCACCGGCAGTCCGGGTCACTCCATACCCCCAGGCAGATCCCAGACAGAAGATCCCGTTGATGATTACATACAGGACCGCCCTGTGCAAAGAAGCAGGCTGGCGGCCTGCCAGATAAGCACTGAATGCTTCCACAGTGCGCTTCATATTGCCCATGACCATGATGCTTGTGTATTCGTTCCGACCGATCCGGTGGAAGCTCTGCATCTGCAGACCGCTGGCACAGCCCAGCAGACAGAGAGAAAGACGGGTCATGGCAGAAGAAGCGGGCAGCAGCCCCGTAATCAGCATCAGAACGCTTTCCAGCAGGAGTGCCGTCTTCTGGAAGCGGGCAGTCCCGCGCACCCGCCCTTCCATCTGCTGAGCTGCAAAAAGCCCCAGCATATAGGAAAGGATCGGCATCAGGAACGTCATGACCTGCCAGAAATGACCACTGGCCATCACCTGCCCGGAATAAATGATATTTCCCGTCTGAGCAAAAGCGAACACGCCGCCGCGTGCCAGGAAACTGTAAGAAGCGGAAAATCCTCCCGTCGCTGTCATAAGGACGAGCATCGGCCAGGAATCTGCCGTAAGCCCCCGTAACAGAGAATCCTTTTTGATTTCTATGGACTGGCCGGCAATACAATCAGTCATGATGGAAGCTCCTTTCTGCCAGGAAAATCAGCGGAATTTCTATGGTTTCAGTATACAGGGGGAAGAAAAATTTGTATAATATATTTTATCTTTAATGATATAGAAGCAATCTATAGGAGGAGCAGTCATGAACCTGATCCAGCTTCGCTATTTCCAAACGGTCTGCGCCTGCGGAAACCTGACCCAGGCGGCAGAACTCCTGCACATATCCCAGCCTTCCCTGTCCAGTGCCATCCATGCACTCGAAAAAGAATTCGGCGTGGATCTGTTTATCCGGCAGTATCGGGGAATGGAACTGACGGCAGAAGGCGAAAGACTCCTGAAAATGTCCCGTTCACTGACAGAAGACGCGGACAAGATGCTGCGGATCATGCAGGAACTCGGCTCCGGCAGGCACATCCTGCGCATAGGAGTGCCTCCCATCCTGGGAGGATGGCTGCTGCCCCGGCTGTACGCAGAGTTCTTCCGTTTCCACCCGGAACTGCAGATGGAAGTCCTGGAGGAAAGACGCAGTGTGATCAAACAAAAACTGAATCATGAACTGCTCGATCTGGCTTTCATCATACACACGCAGCCAGTGGGCAGCGACCTGAGAGCCGTCCGGACCTCGGAACTGGAGTCCGGCGTGATCCTCAGCCGGAAGCATGCCCTGGCCGGCAGGGAATCCCTCGATTTTACAGCACTGGCAGAGGAAAGACTCGTACTGATGCCCGAACTGTTTTTTCAGTCGGAGCTTCTGGCAGAACGGTTCGAAAAAGCGGGCGTGGAGCCAAAAGTCCTGTGCCGGACATCCCAGATCTATACTATGCTGCAGCTGGTCAAAAAGCAGCAGGCCGTTGGCTTCCTGTATCAGGAAATGATCCAGGAAGATCCGGAACTTGTCTTTGTCCCCTTCCAGGAACCCATGAAAATCCAGGTGAGCCTGATCTGGAAAGAAAACCAGTATCATTCCGCCGGGATGAAAGAACTCATCCGCCATTTCCGTGCAAAAGGTCCTGCAAACTAATCCCATCTGAAAAACAATACGGAATGGGAATACTGCAAACCGTGTGACAGGGTCATGCAGCATGCTGCTTCCCGTTCGAGGAGCCCGGCCAGGCGCCGAAACCATCTATAATAAAATAAAACGCTCCCGAAAGAGCGTTTCAAGAAGCCGGATCCTGCGATGATTGATTCCGGAAAGGATACACAGATTTCCCTTTTGCTAACCTTCTTCGCACCATCCCCGGAGTTCTTCCAGTTCTTCCAGGAGCTCTGGACGGGTCAGTTTTTCGTGAGGCTCATATTCCAGCACGATGTCCGCATCGGGCGTGTACCGCCCGGCCCAGTGCATGATGGAACGGATGTCGGCGGTCCCGTGATGGTAATCCAGATGCTGGTCGGAGACTCCGTCATTATTGTGCACATGGAACCCTTTGACCCTGCTGCCATATACGGCAAGGAATTTCTCCACATCCAGATGATTGACGTTGGCGTGACCGATATCGATCAGAGAACACGCATCGGGGATGGCCTCAAAAATATGGAAATATTCCTCGTTGGTAAAGAGATGTACCTTTTCTTTCCGGCGGCACAGGTTTTCAATGGCAAGGCTGACGCCGGACTGATTTGCCAGGTCTGTCAGGTCACGCATGACAGCGTATGCATTGACCTGTTTTGCGGGAATCTCCGCAGAATCGAACTGGAGCTGCGAATAATGGAACACGACATGGCGCACATGGTTCTGCGCTGCCAGGGCGATGACACGGCGATAGCTGTCCATCAGCCACTGGTGTTCCGGTGAGTCCAGGGGCGACGTGGCTTCGATCCTGACATAAGGTCCGTGGAACGTCATGGGACAGTGCAGTGCCGGCACCTTCACTGCCAGCGCCTTCCAAAAGACGTCATCATGCGTAAAAGCTGAAAATTCGATTCCCACGTCGGGACGCTGCAGCGAATCGAGCCAGTCTGCAAATTCCATGGCTCCCTCCATCCCTACGATAAGATCACTGATAAAAAATTCCATACGTTTCCTCTCCTTATTCCGGATAACCGATATTCATACTGGTTGCGGCGTCAAAGAAGTGCAGCTTCTCTGAATCGACGGACCAGTATGCTTCTTTCTGCCCTGCAAGGACATCATCGCGCATGATGGAAATGACATCTGCGTGATTGATGGCAAAATAATATCCCACACGGCTCCCATAGTCCTCATGATACTGGATCTTCACGGGGATACGGACCGTACCGGGCTCCTTCATCAGAGTGATATCCTCAGGCCGGATCCCGACTTTGAATTTTTGCGCCGAAGAAGCCCGCAGGACCGTGAGCCAGGGTTCCGGCAGGGGCAGGATACTGTCATTCATATGGATCATGCCGCCCGCAATGTCGGCGTCAAAGATGTTCATCGACGGCGATCCGATGAAGCGTGCCACAAAGACGTTGGCCGGTCTGTGATACACCCGTGCCGGCGTATCAAGCATCTGGATCCTGCCTTCGTTGATGACGGCGATGCGCTGGCCCACGGTCATGGCCTCGATCTGATCATGTGTCACATAAATCATGGTCTGTCCGAACATCTCATGGATTTTGACCAGTTCCTTGCGGGCATGGCCGCGAAGCTGCGCATCCAGGTTGGACAGAGGTTCATCGAGCAGGAAAAAATCGGCCTGTTTGACAATCGCCCTGGCCAGGGCGGCACGCTGCCGCTGACCGCCGGACAGTTCCCGCGGCAGGCGCTGCTCCAGTCCCTCCAGATTGAGGATCTTTACGGCGGAGGCGACGCGCTTTTTGATTTCGTCCGCTGCGATATGGTTCACCTTCAGACCATAGGAAATATTTTCCTCCACGGTCATATGGGGGAAAAGGGCATAATTCTGGAAGACCATGGCGATATTGCGGTCCCCGGGATCCATGGTATTGGCCAGCCGGTCATTCATATAGAGCTCGCCCGATGTGATTGTCTCAAGGCCGCTGATCATCCGGAGGATCGTCGATTTGCCGCACCCGGAAGGTCCGAGGAGGATGAGACGTTCCCCCTTTTTTATCGACAGATCCAGTCCCCTGATGACTTCGGTCCTGCCGAATTTCTTGACAACATGCTTCAATTCGATACTGTACATAGCTTCTCCTTATCCTTTGATGCCCGACTGGGCAAACGTCCCGATGATGAAGCGCTGGCAGACCGCATACAGACAGAGCGGCAGCAGCATGGTCAGTGTGGCGACCGCCATGGTGACGGGAACATCCGTACCGCCTTCGGAGCTGACAAACATCTGCAGGGCCAGGGACAGCGTATAATTGATTTCGCTCTTGATGATGATGGCAGGCCAGACGTATTCATTCCACGAATTGATGAAGAAAATGATCCCGATGGACAGGATGGCCGGTTTGATGATGGGCACGACGATCGTGCGCAGGCGCGTCCAGTGGGAAGCCCGTTCGAGCTCAGCCACTTCCATAAGTGGCATCGGGATGCCCTTCATATATTGCCGGAGCAGGAAGATCCCGGTCGCATCCGCCAGCTGGGGCAGCGCTACGCCGTAGATGCTGTCCACAAGGCCGATGCGGGAAAGCGTGATATAGTTCGGGATCATCGTTACTGTAAAAGGGATAAAGATGGTACTGATGAGCAGGAAATAAAGGATGGTCTTATGCCGGAAATGGAAGAAAACAAAGGCATATGCTGCAAAAATGCCCGTTGCCAGCTTGAAGACCGTCACCAGACCCGCAATAGCAAACGTGTTTGTCAGGATCCTGGCAAAAGGTACGACTTCAAAGACGCGTTTGTAAGCGGAAAGTGTCGGTTCCGCCGGTATAAGCGACGGAGAGGAAAAAGCTTCGCTCATGGATTTAAAGGATGTCGACAGCGAAAAAAGCAGCGGATAGATCAGCATAAGGACGATGACAAGAAAGAGGAAATGCCATTTCAGCTCAGAGCCCTTAATTTTCATAGTACACCCCTTTCTCCACAAAACGGAATTCCAGATACAGGAGCAGCAGGAAAATCACCATCGTGACGACGGCAAGCGCTGCGGACATCCCCGTTTCGTAGAAAGTAAAGGCATAATCGTAGCCGCGGTAAATGATGTTGGAACTTGCGTCATTGGGACCGCCCTGCGTCAGGACTTTGATGGGAGTGAAGACGTACTGCAGCCCCTGCACAATGGTCATGATCAGGATGTACACGGCCGTTGCCGATGTAAGAGGCATGACGATCCGGCGAAAAATATTTCTGTTCGAGGCCTTTTCGAGCCGCGCTGCCTCGATGAGTTCCCCGGGCACACTGCCCATGCCGGAAAGCAGGATCAGGAAATTATACCCGAACGCTTTGTACACGGCGACAAGGCTGATGACGAAGATGACAAGACCCGGTGTCTTGGACCACGCCGGCAGTGCAGTCCCGGCCTTAGACGCAAGGGCGGCTACCGGTCCTGATACGGGATTGAAGATCCACTGGAACAAAATGGCGCCGACTACGAGAGCAATCAGGGAGGATGAGAAAAACAGCGCTTTGTAGATATCCTTTCCCGTCTTCATCAGGAACGTATTGATATAGGCCAGGACATAGGGCAGAAGGAAATTGAACAGGATCAGGATGACGATGTACAGGGCCGTATTCTTGAAGACCTGCAGCGTCACGGGATCTGTCAGGAGATTGATATAGTTCTGCAGGGCCACGAATTTCATTTTTGGAGAAACCATGTTCCACCGGAAGAAACTCAGATAAACCGTATAGACCAGAGGGTAAAACATAAACAGGATAAAGACCGACAGGGCCGGCAGGATATACAGCACCGCCAGTTTCCGCTCCCGCCTGAGATATCCCATAGCCTCGTTTTTCATGATCCTTCACCTCGCTTCACAGCAGTAAGCATACAGAGGACCGCTGGATCCAACGGCCCTCTGCATATCTTTTCTTTGGGTATTTCAGTTATTTCAGGAGTTCGTTCAGGCTGTCCTGTGCTTTTTTGAGGACGGTCATCGGATCCTGTCCGGAGAGGATCTGGTCACGGGCATCGGCCAGCATCTTTTCCGCCTTTACGCCCACATCACCCGGGAAAGCGACCCACGGGGACAGCATGGGCAGCTCTTCGAAAGCCACCTTGAGAGCCGGAGTCCTGCCAATGGCCTCCTTGATGGAAGCATCATCCACAACATCCTGACGCGGAGGCATATAGCCCGTGTTGATAGTCCATTGAGCCAGGTATTTGGGCTGCATGATGAACTTGATGAATTCCCAGGCTGCTTTCTGTTCTTCCTTGTTCTGTGCCGTGATGGCAAGGAAGTTGCCGCCGGAAGGGATCTGGACCTTTTTGGTGCCAAAAGCCGGGAATGTGCAGGCCATGACGCTGAACCTGGAGGACTTGGTCACCGTGCCGATCTTGGCACTCGAGCCGAGAAGCATCCCGACCTTGCCGCTGTAGAAGGAGGCAATGCCTTCATCGGCTGCGATATGGAGGCCCGATTTGTCCTTCAGGACCATGTCCGCATAAAGCTGATACGCTTCCACCGCTTCCGGCGAGGCAAAGACAGCTTTGTTGTCCTTGCTCAGGATCTCAGCGCCGTTGGACGTCAGGAGACCCTGGGTTGCCCAGTTGTCCTGGTATTCCTGCATATAGAAACCGTAGCTGCCCGTCCTGTCATGGATGGCTTTGGCATATTCCCTTACCTCGGCCCAGGTCCTGGGCGGTTTGTTGGGATCGAGTCCCGCAGCCTTGAAAAGATCCGGATTGTAGTACAGGATCGGAGCGCTGATGGAGAAAGGCAGACCGACCTGCTTATCCCCGACTTTAGCCAGGGACAGGACGTTGGGGAGGAAATTTTTCTCGACAAAGTCCTTATCCTTATCGGCATTCTTCTCCAAATCCAGCGGAGATACATACTTGAAATTCTGATCAAAATATTTCAGGTAGTTGTAGCCGATCATGGCAATGGACGGTGATTTTCCGGAAGCAACGTCAGCCTGGAGATTCTTCATCAGGCCGGGATACATATCGGGATTGTAGACTTCCTTGACCAGGATCTTATCCTGCGATTTATTGAAGTCATCCACCATCTGTTTGATGACGGGGGCCCCGAAATTTTTCGTATAGACATGCCAGAAGGTAACGACGGTCTTGCCGCCTTCCTTTCCGGCCTCTTTCTTTTCGCTGCCGCCGCAGCCCGTCAGTGCAGCCAGCATCAGCATGGAAACCAGCATGCACAATACTTTAAAAGCTTTTTTCATTCTGTCTCTTCCTCCTGTCTCATGCTAAAACCATCCAGTCAGACTGATCCGGCACAGGCCCCTGCATCTCACCCCCCTGGGCAGCGGCGCCTGTGATTGACGAAATAAGCAGGAAAATCTCCAAAATTTTTGTCTTACGGTTCTGTACTGTAAAAGGACATCATTCCCTGTTTTTCATTTTCCCTTTCGCCTTGATGGAACTGCCATATCGAGTACGGTATCCACTATAGAAGAGGAATGTATAAATCGAGTAAAATCTGCGTATAAATAAAGAAAAACATGAATATAAGATGGAAAAACGCACAATCAATTTTTATTTCACGGCCGGCCCGCAGCCGGTGCCATCCCGCCGTTCCCACTGCCGAAGCAGGATCGAGGCAAGCCACACGTCCCCGGCACCTGTCAGGATATTATGCAAAGCACAGCTTAAATGAATCAGTTTCAACAAATATAATGGATCTGTCACGTAATGTTTACACTTTTACCACATACATCGTGCTATACTGGATACCGTAATACGAAGGAGGGACCCCTATGAACGGACAATTGAAGAAAATCACGAAAAGCACAATTGCTGCACTCCTGCTCACTGCAGTTGTCCTGGTGCCTTCCGGACTGGCCGGACAATATCCCCCTGCCGCAAAGACCAGCAGCCTGGACGAGCAGTACGCCGGACCGCACAGGACCGCTGATTTCCGCCGCAGGGATCAGACTGTCATCCATTATGACAGCACCACCTCTGCCACACCTGAGAAAAACGGCAAAGCAAAGTGAGCCGCCCGGCAGCGTCTGCGCAGGAAAAACAAACAGGCATCTGAATGACCGCCACGATACGCCTTCCATACAAAGGAAATCGTGACGGTTTTTATGTTCTTTATCAAATACAGGACTGGTTTCAAAAACATCCACTTTCGCCGGGCATGAGCAGCATCGGTCCCGTCTTTTCCGTTTCAGCTTTACTGCCAAAAAAGCAGAACCCGGTCTCATGCAAACCAAAAACAAAGTTACTCTATTTTGCTGTTTTTATCTTACGTTCCATTCCTTCCAGGATTTGCCGGGGCAGATCAGTAAATGGAACAGATAAAGGGTCCTGCGGACAAAAGTATCTGCAGGACCCTGACATTTACTATAAATCTATAAAAAAAAGCACCAGGCATTTCTGCTAGGTGCTTTCTATCATTTTCGAAAGGCTAAAATAAGAGCTTAGCTTTTCATTTCTTTAAATTTTTAGAGCTTTCATCATCAAAATCAACAGGGCCATAAAGTGCAACAAACTTCTTATAAACAGCCTCAAGTTCCTTAACTTCTTCATCTGTGTATTGATCCCTTGGTTTTAAAAAGCCAGGTTCCCAGACATCAACTCCTGGAGGTCTTTCAAAAGTCTTCATTTGGAATCGCCCCCTTTAAGAATATTGTAATTTAATTTAAGAGCTCTGTAAATACCCTTAAACGCTCTAGTATGTGTCAACAAGTTCTCGGTCAATGTGTCAACAAGTTCTCGGTCAAGACCTTTTCATCGAATAGTTATTCACCAATAAGATATGCGCAGTGTTTGCTTGAACAATCTGTTCCCGCAGCACTGTTTACCAGCACAAGGCCTGCGCCAGACGCCCCATCGGGCTGCTGCTCGGCCCATAATTGGCTATGCGGCCATGGCATACTCTCATGTGCCTGGAATGGGATATTTTTCAAGGCCATTTTGACTGCCTTGCTGAAATCCTTTCCCGGTCTGTTACGGAAAACTTCTAATTTGCCCGCCATCGCTCTTTTTTGAGAATTTCTGCCATATTAGGTCATCCCACTTTTTTCCTGCAGATGTCTCCGGATATCACACGTTTCTTTCCCTCCATCTGCCCGCCACATCTACCACCGCCTATTCCGTATAACTATTGGGCTTCGGCCTGCATAGCAGCTTTGTCCCAGACGACAGCCTAATATGCGTTTCCTGTTCATCAAGCCGGAGGTTTGCCGCAGTGTGCACAACTAAAAAAGGACTCCCCTTTCGGAAAGTCCTTTTGCATCCTCATGGCAGGAGTACTAGGTCATGGTTTGAGAGACTGCATAGAACCTAGTTTTTAAAAATAATGTCATGAAAATAGGGAAAAAATAGGGAATAGTCACCACTCCGCCAGGGTGTAGGTAATGGAAGCCGCATTAATCTTTTTGCCGCTGCGGGTATAAAGCATTCCTTCCCAGCGCCCGGACTGGTATCCAATCCCGCCATAAGTTTTACCATCCGCTGTCATAATCCCGGCTTTGACTTTATGGGTCTTGGCCAGGTTGATCTTGTATACGTCCACTTTTTGCTTTTCGGTATTAGCGGTTACCACGGTTCTATCAGTCTTTTCGGTTGCCGCTGCCGGCACATCAGGTTTGCCGTCCTGAATGTCTTTGGCTACCTGCTTGGCTC
This sequence comes from uncultured Acidaminococcus sp., assembly GCA_900315205.1. Taxonomy (GTDB): domain Bacteria; phylum Bacillota; class Negativicutes; order Acidaminococcales; family Acidaminococcaceae; genus Acidaminococcus. Next base: position 1,646 of record OMYF01000048.1, on the reverse strand, counting down.
CGGAATCAATATCCGGGGCCTGGACATAATAGGTAATGACCGGCGGGGAGTCTGCCTGCTGCACATGATAGATTTCCCTGGTAATTTCCCTGGCCTGTCCCTGGCTCACGTCCAAATTTTTCTGGATAGTAGCCGGATCTGTGGTCTGCTTATACTCCATGACCTTTGGTTCCTCTTTTTTCTCCCGGCTGCAGCCATAAATCAAACCGCCCAGGATGCAAAGGACGCAAGCCCCGGCAACGGCCAGCAGGATTCTCCATTTTTCTTCCTGTTCCATAAAAAACCACCTCCAAAATTTGATTTTGAGCGATTTTATTTTTGTTTGTAGGCAAGTAGTCATACATAATAGAAAAACGACGTATGGGGCTTACAGAGGCCACATACGCCATTTCTACATATTTGAAAATTTATGCATTCATTTTGGATTGCTGATAATCCGTGATACCCCTTGCGATGGCTCGCGCGAAGGCATCATAGCTGGATTGCAGGAGTTCGGCATCGGAATCGTTGTCAATGAAGGCCGTTTCTACGAGACATGCCGGCATATCAGTATGTTTGAGGACCATAAGTCCGGACATCACCTTAACGCCTCGATCCGTGGTATCAATGGACCTTACGATCTGCGCCTGGATCTTCGCGGCCAGCAGGGATCCGTCGGTCCCATCCGCATAGCACCAGGTCTCCGTACCTCGGGCATCATGGCCGGCACAGGCATTGCAGTGGATGCTCACAAAGACGTCCGCCCCCCAGTCATTGGCATCATCACAGACGGCTACCGGCCGGTCCGGGTAGTCGCTGTCGTTGCAAAGGTTATCCGACTGCAGGAGCCGAACTTCGCATCCGGCGGCCTCGAGGTATTCTTTCACTTTGTCCCCGATGGTCGACGCGACTTCATTCTCTTTGAGGTCGATTGCACCGTCCGCGTTGTAGTGGACCGCTCCGCTGTCGTATTGCAGGTCATGGCCTGGGTTGATGTATACTTTCATCCTTATTTCCTTCTTTCTGTTCATAGTCTGATTTCCCGTCCCCGTCGTCGTCGTCCCACCGTTTGAAGAACGATAAGAAGGCAGCCCCCACCGCGGGAGCTGCCTCTTTTTCCAAAATCCGCAGGGCTGCATCCACCATTTCCTGGGTGTAGCCACTGGTGTCATGGGAAGCCCAGCCGTATGCCCAAGCAAAGATAGCCATGGCCACCGGGGCCAGGAGCATCAGGATGGCTGTTCTGTACAAGGTGATGCTACGGATCCGGGGGATTTTCCGCTTGATCCGGTTGATCGGCTTCATGATGCGATTTCCTGAATGCGGCCACCAAACAAAGTATTCAGGGCGGTGTTGGCTTTATATGTGTCTACGCAGCCTGTCGGGACGTAAAGGACGCAGGTGTCATTTAGTGCTTTAGTATAATCTCCGGAAATTGTAGGGGGTGTCATGCTGTGGATAGTACAAGATTGGATTTTAGTGCATTCCTCAAGAAAATACTCCCCTGCCTCAGTCAGGTTTCCTAGGTCTACGCTAGTAAGATGTGCACATTCACCGAGAAGGTAATCCCCCGCACTTGTAAGATTCCCTAGGTCTACGCTAGTAAGAGATGTGCAGTTTTGCAGCAGGTGGTACCCCGCACTTGTAAGATTCCCTAGGTCTACGCT
>OMYF01000049.1 GCA_900315205.1 uncultured Acidaminococcus sp. | reverse complement strand
GGGCGGCCAGTGATTTGCAATCTGCGGCCTGCGGATTGCGATTCGCGGATTTACGGCCAGCCGTCAGCTCTCAGCCGCCAGGGGCGGCCAGTGATTTGCGATCTGCGGCCTGCGGATTGCGATTCGCGGATTTACGGCCAGCCGTCAGCTCTCAGCCGCCAGCAACGGTCAGCGATTTGCGATCTGCGGCCTGCGAGGTACAGGCTTTGCCGCTTTGGTGCTGTATGGCCGGAAGCGGTGCAAGCGCTCCTTCCCCTACCATGGAGTCCATCCTGTCGGCCATCTGCCATAGAGGTTTTAGTCCGTAAACATCTGAAAAGAAACGGAGGGCCCTGATGCATGGAGCATCAGGGCCCTCCGTTTCTTTTCAGGGATGCACCGGTCCCGCAAGCGGGACCTGCAGGTACGTCATGAACCATCCGCCCTTCTGCTGACAGAGGACACTGGCGCCGAACCGCTGCCGGAACTGTGCAAGGGACTGCATGCCTATGCCATGTCCCTTGCGGTCCGTGACGGGCAGGCCATCCTCGCCCAGCGGCACGGGCGCGTCGAACTGGTTCTTGACGAGCAGATTCAGGCTCCCGGCACTGCAGACGGCGATGACAGCGATATTCCTGCGGTCCGCGGGCTGTTTCTCGCTGGCAAAGATGGCATTCTCCACGAGGTTTGCCAGAACGATCGAAAATTCACCGCTGCAGGACAGTTCCTGCGGCACGTCAGCCGTTGCCGTCACAGGGATATGCCGTTCCTTCGCCCTTGCAAGATATACCGTCAGTGTCGCATTCACGAGCGCGTTCCGGCAGTACTGGGGCATCTTCGTCCGGTTGAACCGCTCGCCCAGCTCTTCCAGACAGGCCAGGAACCCGGCTTTATCCCGCTGCCGCGCCAGTTCCAGGAGCGTTTCGACATGCCCTTTCTTTTCACGGTAGATGGCCCGCATCCGCTCACGTGACTGTCTGGACATCGCCACATAGGTCTCCGTCGAGTCAAACTGCTTCTGCAGCTCGCTTTGCTTTTCATAGACCTGGAGTTCCCGGTAGACGTCCTTCTGTCCGCTCCTCACGGCGGCTGCTATGAGGAGTACGATCCCGAGCAGCAACAGCTGGGGGCGCACTTCATCGAAGATTCCCATTTCCATATCGAAGAGCCGGAGGACGAACATATCCACAGCAAGGAGAGCCGCTACGAGGGAAGTCAGCCGCCAGTACCGCTGCGCCGACGCTTCCCCGAAATGGGCAAAGATTTTTGTGAAATACCGCAGCAGGAAGGGAAAGGCTGCAAGCGAAAAAAGCCCGTAGACGCACAGCTGTCCCAAAAAAGAGGGGGCTGGGGCAGCAGCTCCGCACAGGCATCGAACAGATTCTGGCTCAGGATGCGGAAAATACTCGACAGCAGGAGCCGGAAGGACAGGATAAAGAAATGGCAGACCAGGAACTGACGGCTGAAAACGAGGCTCAGCAGAAAAAAGAGCAGCCATACCGCATACGTCAGGACCAGGACATGACCGTTCCCCGGTTGGATCTGCTGCCGGACAATCAGGAAGGCCAAAGCGATGCCTGCCAGCAGGCTGAGCGCAAGCCAGCAGGCAGCCAGCATTTTTTTCCGTTCCCGCTGCAGATGGGCCCGGAACGGCAGGATCTGCAGCAGCAGAAAGGGCTGGAGCACCAGGACATAGGCCATGGCCGTTCCCATGGCTGACAGGAAAGGATCCATCCTTCCGCGGGCATAAGGCTCTGACCCCAGGGGTCAGGAAACCATACCCGCACACCACCTTTCTCATACAGGATCGCAGCAGCAGACCGGAAAGCTCCTTTGTCCTGCGGGACTGCACAGCCTGCCGCGCATTCATTGCACTTCTTTTTCCCCTTCTTTTTCCATTTCCTCCAGCAGGCGCTCCAGCTGCCCGGCCGCCTCGTCATACTGGTCAGCCTGCATCAGTTCCCCCAGGACCCTGAGCTGATGGCGGCTGTCATGCCGGATGATGGCAAGTTCCTGCTGCTGCTTCCGGAGTTCGGCTGCATAGGTGCTGAGTTCTTCCAGCTGCCGCTCCATTTCAAGGTTCTTCTGCCTGACCTGCAGCATCTTCTGCTTCTGCCGGGCACCGCTCCGGATGGAAAGCACCAGGAATACGCCGATAAGGATCATGATCACCCGCGTGAATATGATGTAGAGGATCATGGATTTCATGAAATGGAATTCCTGCGAAAGATTATAGAACCCCAGAGCGCTCTGGTAATAACAGATCAGGAGCGGCACAGGACCGATATACTTCCAGAAGGACGGCCGTTCCCGGAACTGGGTCTCCGTAAAGAGCCAGCGGAAAAGAGCCATCATGAGCGGCATGCCCGCCAGGAAAAGCGGGATATAGACACAGAAATAAAAGACGCTGTCATTGAACAGGTCATTGCCGTGCCCGGACAGGGCGATAGCGACCAGCGTCAGGGTATGGCATAAAAGCATGTACATGGCCTGCAGTCCGAGCACAAAAAGATGGCGGAACCAGTACGGATGGATCTTATAGATCAGGAACACCTCATAGGGCAGATAGCCAAAATTGAAAAGAAAGGAGAAGACGCTGCCCTGCATTGGCAGGATCCCCCGTCCGAAGCAGAAAAAGAGTACGCTGAATTCTGCCAGGAAAATGACCAGATGTCCGTAGAGCAGCGAGCGCCGCACCGCCGGCGGAGCGATGACCCGGAACGGATAATAGCGCAGGAAAGCTGCAGGCAGCAGGGACAGACAGTATAAAAAGACGGACAGCGTGAGATATGTCATGGCAGGACCCCCTCATACAATATGCCTTCCCCGCAAGGGCTCCGGCAGGCTTGTGACGGGACAGGAAAATCAATGGATGGAAAAAGACATTCCAGCCAGTTCCAGACTATATTACTCTAATTTACAGAATATGTCCATATTCATCCCGGCTGCTTTCCGGGACGGCTTCCGGCCCCTCCCGGAGCAGGAATCTGATAAATTTCTGCAGCAGGGCAGCGTGCCGGCTGTGCGCATTTCCAGGGCTGCTCCGGCCCCCGGCAGGACCCTTTCACTGGGCCCGTGCGCCGCTCCTTTGCTGTCTGAAAAGTGCCACAAAAATACAGTCCTCACCGTCCCGGCAGGACTCCACGCCTGAGACCGCCCGTCCGCCTTTATTTTTTGAAATTCTTTACGAGTTCATCCAGGAAGCCCTGGACGGCCGGTGTAAAGAGCTGGCCTTTTTTCCAGATAAGGCTCATCCCGGCCGGCAGCGGCGGATTGCAGGGACGGAAGCAGATCTCAGTCCCCGCCGTATTGATCAGACCGTCGAGGCCCATGGCACAGCCCAGACCGCCCGCCACCATCTTGGCCGCGTTGGTGAGCAGCGTATACGTGGCTGCCACATGGAGCATATCCAGGCTCCGTCCCAGCCATTCCTGCAAAAGTCCCGTGTCAAGAGCCTGTTTGGAGAGGATGAGAGGCAGATCCCGGACCTGTTCCGGCGTCAGGGCCGCGCATGCGGCGAGAGGATGGGTCCGGGGCAGCAGGATGCCCCAGTGGTCCACCGGTGCCAGCTCGACGCTGCGGTATTTGACCGGATCCGACGGCCCGTAGACGAGGCCGAAATCAACGAGTCCCTTCTCCAGCATCTCCCGCACAGCGTCGGCATCGCCGCTGCGGACGTGATAACGGACTCCGGGATGGATCTGGGCGAACTGGCTCGCCACCTGGGCGATGCGGCGGATCACGTCCGTCTCGCCGGCGCCGAAATAGATATCTCCGCCAAATTCCGCGGAAGACTGGACTTCGGACCGGGTCTTGCGGAAAAGTTCCAGGATCTCCCCGGCCCGCTTGCAGAAGAGGACTCCCTCCGGAGTCAGGCTGATATGGCGCTTGCCCCGGCTGAGCAGGGGCCTGCCCATCTCCCTTTCCAGATTCTGCAGCTGCCGCGACAGCGTGGGCTGTGTGATATGGATGAACTGGGCCGCCCGGGTGATATTTCCCTCCCGCGCAACGACCAGGAAATTTTTCAGTGTTTCACTGTCCATGGCACTCACCTCCTGTAATGTAGATTATATCATACATATAATGCATTATAATTGATTAAAACTAACTATTTAACATGATTTTGTTTCCCTGCTACACTGTACCCATCAAACAAATCCGCATACCGGTACAAAGAAAGGAAACTGCCATGTTAGGAAATTTCACATACTGCAATCCCACAAAACTGTTTTTCGGGAAGGGAGCCCTCCAGAAGATCCGTCCGGAACTTAAAAAATACGGCCGGCAGGTCGTCCTGGTCTATGGGGGCGGCTCCATCAAAAAAAACGGCATCTATGACCGGGTGATCCAATGCCTGAAGGACGCCGGCAAGGATGTGGCGGAAATCTCCGGAGTCATGCCCAATCCTACAATCGAAAAGCTGCGGGAAGGCATTGCCATCGCCCGCAGCCACAAAGCGGACTTCATCCTGGCCGTCGGCGGCGGATCCTGCTGCGACTTCGCCAAGGCCCTCGCCGTTTCCATCCATTATGAAGGGGATCCCTGGGAAAAATATTGCCTGAAATTCGCAGAACCCTCCTGTCCCATCGTGCCGGTGGGCTGCGTGCTGACCATGGTCGGCACCGGTTCGGAAATGAATTCCGGTGCGGTCATCACGAATCCGGAACAGAAGCTGAAGATCGGCCACGTATTCAAAAGCGAAGAAGTGATGCCCCGTTTCTCCGTGCTGGATCCGGCTTACACCCTGACCCTGCCCCACTACCAGATGGTTTCCGGCATCTACGACATCATGAATCACATCTGTGAACAGTATTTTTCCGGCAACGACGACAACACCAGCGATTATCTGGCGGAAGGCCTGATGCGGAATGTGATCCACGCCGGCCGGATCGCCAGCCGGGAGCCCCGGAACTACGAAGCCCGCAGCAACCTGATGTGGGATGCCGCATGGGCCCTGAACACCCTGATTGCCAAAGGCAAGACCACGGACTGGATGGTCCACATGCTGGGTCAGGCCGTCGGCGCCCTGACGGATGCCGCCCACGGCATGACCCTGGCAGCCGTATCCCTTCCCTATTACCGGTACATCCTGCCCTACGGCCTTACCAAGTTCAAACGGTTTGCCATCCACGTCTGGGAGATCGACCCAAAAGGCCGTACGGATCAGGAAACGGCGGAAGCAGGCCTCCAGGCCATGGAAGACTGGATGCGCAGCCTGGGCCTTGTCATGAAGCTTTCCGATCTTGGCGTCACAGAAGCCATGATCCCTCAGCTGGTGGAAAGCACCATCATCCTGGAAGGAGGATACAAAGTCCTGGACAAAGAGGAAATCGCCACCATTTTCCGGGAAAGCCTGTAAAAGCAGATCCGCAGATACAGGGATAGAAAATCCATGAAAAAAGGCAGACAAGTGCCGGGCAGCCGGGATGCAGCCCCTGTTCCGGAACTGTTCATAAAAACAAGGAGAAAATAAAATGCACAGCACCAGTTTGAAAAAGGATGAAACCGTATATCTGCCCGGGCATTCGCCGGCGGATCTGCCGGAACATCTTTCACGCTGAAAGTCCAAAACACCCTGCCGGTTATTTCCCGGCAGGGTGTTTTGGACTTTTATGCTGTTTCCGGCCGGACTGTTTCCGTTCCGTCTTTCCTTCCTCGATGACGATTCCCGGTGCCGTATCCACATAGGGCATGGCAGGAGGATGCACTCCCGCCGCAGCAGGAGGCGGCGCAGTATCACCCGGCAGCGGTGCTCCCTGGAAATGGGCTCCATGGTAGGACAGATTGTTTTCAATGATCCCGTCGGGATTCGTCGCCACATGGGGATGGACATACGTCGTCCCTCCGCCCGGAGTCGTACGGAAATAGCCGTTCACATGATGGACCGGCACGCCATGGCCATCCGCCGGCACATAGCCGTCGCCGGCAGTGTGGAACCCGTCCGGCCCCATATGGCCTCCATGGCCGGCATCCGCAAAGGATGCGCCGTCGAGCGCACCGAACAGTTTGAGGAACGGCAGCAGGAAGGACAGGATCACAAGGGGCAGTCCGAACATGACGGTCAGGGCACTGCGGCATTCATACCCCCTCCGGTAGGCCGCGCAGAGCAGAAAATGGACCGGCACGGCGGGCAGTGCCGACGCGATGAATCCCGCCGCCCGGGCAAACTGGAACCTGACAAACAGGGGGATGAAGGAACTGTGGCCCAGAGTGAGGACAGAATAGATGAGATCCGCCGCTTTCCGCAGGAGACCCATATCATTGCCGAACCAGGCATAGTACAGTGCGTACACCACAAGTCCGCTGCAGAGGAGCGCCAGGTTCTGTATGACATACCGAATCCGCAGCACAAAAAAGATGATCCCGATCAGGAGGAAGACGAAGCCCGCTGGCGGAAAGATCCGGGAAACCATCAGCATCGCGCCCGTAAAGATCAGCATGGTCCAGAGCATGGGAGCCGTCTCCACGAGGAGGAAGATCCCCCACATCAGGGCAAGGGACAGACTGCTGCCGCCATATCCTGCCCTGAGGAACGTCAGATAGCCCAGTGCCGCAAGGGCAATCAGGGTCCCCCAGTGCCAGATGCTCTTTTTCTGCAGGGTCACCCAGGCGTTCCGAGTCCCCATGCTCATCACCTCCCAAAATCCGTTCCCATGGTAGCACACCCGGAGCCCGATGACAACAGCCTTTCCTCCGGAACCCGGCTTTCGTCAGGGAGGGACTGCCTCCTTTCGGTGCTCCGCAGGGCAGAAAGGACAGAGCGCTGCCCTTTTCTGCCGCCTCCAGGAACAGGCATGGCGATGCGGTTCTGCCAGGCCCGGGGTGCTTTTACAAAAAAACAAAAAACAATCCCTTTGGGGCAGTATGTGAGCAAAGACACACTGCCCCGAAGGGATTTTCCTGCCTTGTCATAGGACGGTCCGGACCGCGTTACAGCTTTCCGTACGCCGCCACCATTTCCTCTTTCCGCTGCGCGTCGCGCTGCTCTTTGGCAATCGCCAGGGAACGCACTTCCTCTGCCTCCTTTTGAGGCACCACGGCCACACCGTCGCCGTCAGCAATGACGATATCGCCGGGAAAAACCGTGACACCGCCGCAGGTGACGGGAACCTGCGTCCGGCCGCCCTTCACCGTGATCTGGGGCGTGCAGGGGATGGTCCCCCGGCAGAATACGGGGAAACCCATCCCCCGGATCGCACTGCTGTCCCTAATGCAGCCATCCACGATCAGCCCGCCGAGCCCCCTCGCAGCGGCTGCAGCAGCCATGATCTCACCCACACAGGCATAATCGTCACGGACTCCCGCCACCACAAGGACGGAGCCGCGCTCCGCTTCCCGGATTGCCTGGAAGATGAAACTGACATCGTCATGGAGGATCTGCACCGTGAACGCCGGCCCGGCGAGGACCGCCTCCGGCCGGACCGCGTGCAGGCCGCCGTCCATCACATTCCGTCCTTTCATGACATCGGCCGCAGAAGCCGCCGAGACTTTCTGCCAGCGCAAAACATCGAATGCCATCAGGCTCCCTCCTTTGCCGTATCCAGTCCGAGCAATGTACGTCCGGGACGTGTTGCTTCCCAGCCTTCCTAAAAAGTTCCGGTTGTTCGTACCGAGCATGACTTCTCCGTCCGCCAGCAGTCCGCCGCTCCGGCCTTCGCAGAGGGAGCAGTACGGATGCGTCACCATCGCACCGGCTTTCACAAAAGTCTCGATGTATCCCCGGGCGATGGCTTCCTTGAAGATGGACCGCGAAGCAGGCGTGACGATGCATTTGACACGGGGTGCGATCTTTTTGCCCTCAAGGATCCCCGCTGCGGCCGCCAGATCCCCGATCCTGCCGTTTGTGCACGAACCGATGAACACGGTATCCACCGGCATGCCGCTGAGTTCCCGCAGCGGTTTCACATTGTCCACAAAGGGATGAGCCGCAATGTACGGTTCCAGAGAGGCCGCGTCATAATGCAGCACTCTTTCGTACCGGGCATCCTCATCAAAGGCGATCCAGCTGATATCCTGATACGCCTGATGACAGTAGTCCGCAGTTTTCTGATCCGCCGCAAAAAGACCGACCTTGCCGCCGCATTCGACGATCATGTTGGCAATCGTCATCCTCTCGTCGATAGAAAGATTTTCAATGGCTGAACCGCAGAATTCCAGCGATTTGTAGGTCCCGCCGTCCGCCTTGATATCGCCCAGGACGCGCAGGATGATGTCTTTTGCGTATACACCGGGCGGCAGTTTGCCGCTGACTTCGATTTTGATGGCGGAGGGGACGCGTACCCACATTTCCCCGGTCCCGATCACAGCGGCCATCTCGGTATACCCAATACCCGTGGCAAAGGCGCTCACGGCTCCGTACGTCGTGGTATGGGAATCCGTGACAAAGACCACACCGCCCGCTCTGGCATAGCCGAGTTCCGGCATCAGCTGGTGGCAGATGCCTTCGGACTGATGCACCTTCCGGGCGCCGCATTCCTCGGCAAAACGGTACCCGTAGGATACATACGTGGCATCGTTCTCCAGACAGCTGGGCAGCAGATGATCCAGCATGATGACCACTTTGCCAGGATCCCAGGAACGGGTAAAGCCCATTTCTTTGAATTTGTCATAGACATTCATCGTATAGATATCATGAAACATGACGCAGTCCGGATGGACCGTGATGATATCACCGGGGCGGCAGTCCGCGAGCCCCGTATTATGGAGCAGGATTTTTTCTGCTAATGTATGTCCCATTCGCTTCCCTCCGTATTACATCACAAGCGACAGGATGACGCTGCCCGCGATCAGGACCATGGCCCCGCCGATGCGGGAGGAAACCGCGGCAAAAGGCATCAGGCCCATGCGGTTGCAGGCTCCGAGCGTGGCGATATCACCGGAACCGCCCATATTCGCCATGCACAGCCCGCCCGTGATGGCCGCTTCGATCGGATAGAACCCGACGAGCCAGCCGATGGCGGCGGACCCGACGATGGCGCCCGCGACGACGGCAGCCACGATGAAGATGTAGCTGAAATTCAGCACGGGAATCACAGCCTTCAGGCTGATCAGCCCGAATCCCAGTCCCGCCAGCAGCGTATTGGTGAAGTTCCTGATGAAGAACTGGAACCACAGTGCGCAGTACCGCTCGATCTCTGCCGGCAGGATGCCGAGGATCTTGACGATGACCATCAGCAGGATCATCCAGGCGTACGCATGGATACTCGGGACAAAGCGCTGGATGAGCATGCCGAGAGCAAGGAAGATCCCGGAGAACGTGATCCCCACGGCAAACACGGAAAGATCCGTCACGGGGCCGCTGCTCTGAGCTGTTTCAGAAGCAGCCGTTTTTTCTTCATCCCGCATGATCGCACCATTGCCGGTGAGGAACGGATATTTCCGTCCCAGCCGGTCAAGCAGCCCGGCCGCGATGACGGCGAAGGCGTTGCCGAGGGCCACGGCCGGGGTCATGATGGCAAGCAGGTCCCCCGTATCCCGGTGCATGATGGACCCGAACATCTGGGAAAGCGGCACAGCTCCTGCAGAAGTGCCCCCGCCCATGATGGGCACGGAAACAAACAGCGTCGTATCCGCAAAGGATTTGCCCGTCAGCATGCCCGCGATCCCGCCGAACAGAATGGCCACAGCAAAACCACCGATGATGCAGGGCAGATACCGGACCGAAGCCCGGATCAGCAGTTTGCGGTCCATGCCGAAGATACTGCCGCAGCACAATGCGGCCAGGGCAAAGTTGATGAACGTCCCCACCATGAAATCCTTCGAGATCTTTGCCATCTCCGGCGGGACGAGCCCGTACATCACGAGAGCGGAAGTCCCGAACAGGATCACGATGGATCCGCCGCCGAGATAATCCTTCACAATGGGGATCCGGTCCCCCACGTAGCGCAGCGCGGCGCCGTACACGATGAGGAGCGGCAGCACGCCGGCAAGGCTCTTTGGTAAAAATTTAAAGAACAGGGCCGCGTTCAGGATGACAAAGGCCAGGATGAAATAGGGCCAGTCCATATTCATGATCCGTATGCTTTTTCTGCTTTCCATTTTTGTTATTCTACCCCTTTGCTCTTCTGCACCCGGTTCAGTGCCTGCATGTATTTCACGAGACCGCCGGCTTCCACGATCCGGAATACATTCTCTGCGATTTTAGGGATCGGGAACTCCCTGCCGCCGGCCCGGATGCAGTGATTGACCTCCACCTCGATGACATCGCCCTCTGTGACCGCATCCGCAAGGTCACATTCGATGAGCAGCAGCCCGTTGTTGATGGCGTTCCTGAAAAAGATCCGGGCAAACGATCTGGCCACGATGCAGCGGACACCGAGACGGGCCAGCGCTTCCGGCGCCATTTCCCGCGAAGATCCGCAGCCGAAATTCTTCCCGGCCACGATGATGTCGCCCGGCCGGATGGCCGCAGCCAGTTCGGGACGCAGTGGCTCGAACGCGTACATCTTGACCTTGTCCATATCGCCGAGCGTCAGCCACTGTGTCGGCAGGATGATATCCGTGTCGATATTGTCGCCCAGTTTCCAGATCTTTCCTTTGAATTTCATTTCCATGATCTCATCCCTCTGCTCCCAGCAGTCCCGTGACCGCCGCGTTTGCAGCCGTGGCCGGGGACACCAGATACACCCGGGCTTCCCGGTTCCCGCAGCAGCCGCTGTAATTGTACGCACCGGTCGAAACGAGGACCTCTCCTTTGTCCAGGATACCCTGCGCCCGGCCCCAGCACACGCTGCAGCCCTGGTTCATCACGACAGCGCCGCTGTCAAGGAAGATATCGATCAGTCCTTCCTGCAGCGCCTGCACATACGTGGCTGAAGAAATCGGCGCGACGACCATACGCAGGCGGTACGCGATATGTTTTCCCCTTAAGACTGCGGCAGCCTGCCGGAGGTCTTCGATCCGGCCGCCCCGGCAGCCGCCGATGAAGACTTCCTGGACGGGGATCTCCCGCACCTGCCGCAGCGCGGTGCCAAGATCCTGCTCCGGCAGCAGCACCTGCAGCTGTACCTGTGACAGGTCAAACGTCTCCCCGTCCCTGCTTCCGCCCGCGGGCAGCGCGCTCCAGATCCCGCTCTGCCCTGCCGCGTGGAAAAGTGCAAAGCGTCCCTCCGCCGGCACTTCTTCAAGACCTGTCAGAAAGACCATTTTCCCCGGATGCCTGCGGAGCACCGCAAGGAGCGCCATGCCGGCATCCTGCCAGGCCGCATCCCGGGGCAGCTGCCCGGTTACATGGACAGTGACAGCTTCCGGGACCATTACATTCAGCTTCCCTGCGGCGAGCGCTGTCAAAAGAGCTTCTTCCGAAACCGCAAGCCCCAGCACGCCGGCCGTCCCGAGACAGGCCATATGCCGTCCCGTCCCGACGAAAATCTGTCCGTCCCGGCAGTACGATTCCAGCAGCCTGAGATACCCCGCTCCCTGGCAGACTTCGAGCCGCAGCCCCCGTCTGACGGCAAAATCGATCAGCTGCCGCTGGCGCCCGCCGACCTCCACCGTACTGTTCGGCGTATCATGATCGATAAAAGCAAAGACCGCTTCCGCAGCCAGCTGCGGCATCTGTGTGATCTTTGCGAGCGCATCCCCGCTCAGCGAATCATTCAGGATGATCCCGTCAAGCGGCAGCGACACCGTATTCCCTGCTTCCTGGAGCAGCCACTGCCCCAACGCCCCGTGGTCCATATGCCACGCTCCCTTCACAATATCAAATACAGCAAAACACAAAAAAACAAGGAAGCCGCGCTTCCTTTGTGTGCGATTTTCCCATTATAGCACAGAACGTTGCAAAAACACCACGTTATTGCGGATGCGTTACACGCAAAAGGACATTTTCATCATATTGTTCATTTTAAGTGGACACTGCGTTCTGTGCGTGAGGGGCTTTTGTCGGTTCGATGACTGGAGACATCTATGCAAAAAATTCTCCCAATCCACCGGAGCCGATTTGTCTTTTACCGGATGAAAATTTCATATTCACAAAAAAAGAAGACCTGAATGGCATAATAACCATCCAGATCTTCTTCATCACTGCACACAGTAATCAGATCATGCGCCACTTTTTTGCTGCAGATACTGCATCGCCTTTCAAAAGATCAGGAAATCGCTTTCAGTTTCTCCGGATCTCTGGCAAGACGGTCAGTCACATCGACATATCCCAGTTCATCATAAATCTTTGCCAGCTTGAACTTCACAGCAGCATAGACGATGACCAGGATTGGAGTCAAATAAATCAGCGGAATATACGGCAGAAAATCACCTGCACTGACACCCAAAGTAGCTACTGCAAATACTGTATTGGCATTCCAGGGAATGAACAGAGCACCATATGTACCTCCGGCTTCCAGATCCCGGGAGCAGCATTTGGGCTGCAGATTATACTTTGTATACACAGGACGCATCAGAGTCCCCGTCATGACAATGGCAAAATTCTGGCTAAAGGAAATCGCGTTGCCCAGGATACCGAAAATAACTGTCATTGTCGTTACACCCGCAGGACTGTGAATATATTTTATGATTTTTTCAGCAAGAGTCTGCAGTACCCCCAGGTAATCCAGCATGCCAGCTACGGTAAAACCAAACAGGGTAATGCCTGCAAGCCCCCACATATCCGCCACACCGCCACGATTCAGGAGTTTTGCAAGGGCAGGGATGTCGGTTTTAATATGGAATCCTTTATAAAAGACATTGACAGCTGCTGCCACGTCCATGTTCTGATACAGGATCGCAATCAATACGCCCGTGACAGCACCTCCGAGGATGGATAGTAAAGCCGATTGCCGTCTGGCCAGAAGTACACCGGTGACAATGAGAGGGATAAAGGCCGGAAAGCCAAGTTTAAAAGTACTGTCCAGGCCGTTCAGGAGCTGCTGTGTAGAAGGAGAATTGATGTCTCCGCCATAATTGATCCCGAGTACAAGAAAGAATATGATGCTTACGATATAAAGGGGCAGTTGATCCAGGACCATATACCGGACATGTTTGAAGATATCCACCTCGCTGATGGAAGACGCCAAAATCGTGGTATCCGACATCGGCGACATCTTATCACCAAAAAAAGCTCCGCAGATGACCGCACCAGCCGTAATCGGTGCCGGGATTCCAAGAGTATTCCCAATCCCCATCATGGCCACACCGGCTGTTCCAATTGTTCCGCTGGAAGTTCCGCAAAATAAAGAAACAATCGAGCACAGGATCAGAGTACTGACCAGAAAGATCTTGGGATTGATGAGTTTAATACCATAATAAATCAAGGCTGGTGTCGTTCCCGCTGCAATCCAACAGCTGATCAAAGCACCTGCTGACAAAAGGATAAAACAGGGTGCCAAAGCCTTGCTGCTGAATCGGATAGCCGCTTCTTCCATTTCGCTGGATTTATAGCCAAAAAGCATACTGATCGGGATGATGATTACCCAAAGCATCAGAAACATCGAACCCATATCGCCTTTAAACAGCACTTTCTGAATGGCGATAGCCACACATACAATCAGAAACAGCAGAAGTGATACAGAAAACGGCAGTTTCTTTTTGGATTGCTCATTTTTATCCACGTCAATTCCCCCTCATCATCGATCATCACTGGCAGGAACCAGGAGAATCAGATATATGCCCGCATTCAGGCCAGATCGATGCCGTAGTGATCCTTCAAAACATCGGAAAACATTTTCATATCCGTTTCCGATTCAGGGATTTCTCCGACATATTCTTTAGTAGTCTTTGTATCCTTGACACCGGCAGCTGTGATCAGGAGCAGGACTCTTTCTCCTTCTTTGATCTTTCCCATCTGCATCAGTTTCTTTACACCAGCCAGGGTCGTTGCTGAAGCCGATTCACAATACAGGCCCTCCTTACAGGCCAGTTCCTTTTGTGCAGCATTGATCTGCTGGTTATTTTCGAGAGAAACCGCAAGGCCATGTGTCTTATTCAATGTATACAATGAATGGTATGTCCCGTATACGGTACTCATGGAGGAAGCCACGCTGCCCCAGCTCTCAACTGGTTCTATGATGCTGCTGTGGCTCTCATATGCTTTTGTGACAGGACCATAGTCTTCGACAGCGACCATGTGCGGGATTTTCTCGATGAAGCCCATCTGCTTTAGTTCAGCGAATCCCTTCATGATTCCAAAAAGCGCATCGCCATAGCAAATCGGGACTACAATCTTATCAGGCAGTTCCTCCATTTGCTGATAAAGTTCATGCGCAATGATTTTATAGCCGTCAATCGCCCAGGGATTGCTGCCAACGATGGGAATCGTATAATTCGTTGCCGGATACCAGTTATATTTCTCGACACATTCCTTGAGGATCTTCCAGCGGTCTGCCACCGTTTTGACACCTACGACGCAGGCGCCGTAAGCCTGCATGAATATTTCAAGCGTCGGATTGACACCTTTGACCGTCAAAATGATGCAGGGCATGCCAACCTTTGCCGCATAGGCGGCTCCGGAAGCACCATTATTCCCCGTAGAGGCGTAAATGACACCGGGAGCTTTCCGCTCTATCGCTTTATTGATCAGGACGGCATTCAGGCGGTCCTTGTGGCCCCATGTCGGATTACGGCTTTCGTCCTTGGCATAGAGGCTGATTCCCAGTTCACTCCCGATCCTGGTCAGTTCCGTAACAGGTGTATTTCCTTCATTAAGAGAGACCAGCCGACGTTTCTTTTTAAAAGGAAGGACGGACAAATAGCTTTCCAGCCTTTTGCCGCCGAACATCTTTTCATACGTTTTTCTGCTGCCATCCGTCTTTTCCAATTCGTACAGCGGGGTTAAATTGGAAACAAACTTATCAGTTTTGCAATACGGACAACCCGTAAAGATATTTTCCTCCGTAAATTCATGGCCGCATTTAAGGCACCTGGACCTCCCTGTATACATGATTCCTCCTCTTGTTTAGTACCGAACCGGATTATACTTTCCTTATTCCCCATCAACGGCAGCGATCACTTCGACCTCGCACAGGCAATTCTTGGGCAGTTCCTTCACAGCCACACAGGAACGGGCCGGTTTTGAAATGAAATACTTCTCATAAATCTCGTTAAAGACCGAAAAATCCTTCATATCGGCAAGAAAACATGTCGTCTTGATGACGCGGTCATAGTCAGTCTCTGCAGCTTTCAGGACTGCGCCCACATTTTTACACGACTGCTCTGCCTGGAGCTCGATTGTACTGCCTGCGATATTTCCCGTGGCAGGATCCACTGGAATCTGACCGGAAACAAAGAGAAGAGAACCATGGACTTTTCCCTGGGAATACGGGCCGATTGCGGCCGGAGCCTTAGCAGTGACAACAGTTTTCATTTTTATCCCTCCTGTTAATTTTGTTCATTCACTGTAATTTTATAATATCACAGTCCCCGGGACAGTCAAGGAAAATGGCCTTCCATGCAGGATATCTGCAGTACGTCCCGATAAAATGTTACTATCCTTACAAAGTTTTATTTTAAGCCAAAAAGCTGCATAATGATGCATCTGTCGGCAGGCGGAGAATCCGCTGCAGCGCTTCAGGCCGGGCTGTGTGCGGCCTATTCCGGAACAGGGGCCCCGTCAGCTTGTCTCCATGTCACAGGAAAACTAAATAAAAGTGGAACTGACATAAAACCGTCAGTTCCACTTTTCTGATACTTACGGACTAAGACTTCTATGGCAGTCCGGCCGCAAGAATCCCCGACAAGGGAAGGAGAGCCGCAACACTCCCCGCCACACAGCACCATAGCACCACAGCTTCAAAGCACCACAGCCCTTTTCAAATTAAATCACATCACAAATCCGGCTATGACGTAGGCCACAGTGGCAAGAGCCGCCGTCAGCAGCGCATAGGGCAGCTGCGTCCGCACATGGGAAAGCAGGTCCGTACCCACGGACATGGACGACAGGATTGTCGTATCCGAAATGGGAGAACAGTGATCCCCGAAAATACCGCTTGAGATGACCGCTCCGATCGTCAGCAGGATATTTGCATGCATCGAAACTGCCATCGGAATCGCAATGGGCATCATGATCGAGAATGTGCCCCAGCTGGTCCCGGTGGAGAAGGACATGACGGACCCCAGCAAAAAGATCAGGGCCGCACAGTAATTGCCGCTGATCTGGCTGCCCACCAGACTGGCCAGGAACTTGCCCGTCCCGATGGCTTTGATGATGCGTCCGATGGCAAAGGCCAACGTCAGCAGGACGAGCAGGGACATCATGTTGGCGATTCCCTTTTTAAAATATGCCATGAACTGGGACGGCGTCATGATCTTCTGTCTGGCATACATCACGCACATGACGATGTGGGCCGCAATGATCGCGTAGAGGATGGATGTCGTACCGCTGCCTTTGATCAGGTTGCCGTGGCCCGTCACAAAAAGGCCGATGAACGTGCCGCCGATCAGTATGATCAGAGGAATGATCATGTTCCACTTGTTGCCCTTGCCTTCCGGCACAAGCTGCTCGATTCCCTCTTTGTCATTCAGCAGCGGGACTACGCCTTCATCGTAGAGCGCTCCCGTGGTCCGGACACGGATTTCCGCTTTTTTCATGGGACCCCAGTCTTTTCCGGAGACAATATAGAACAGTACAAAAAGCAGGGAAAAAATGCTGTAGAACTGATAGGGCAGGCTGCTGATCAGAAGCCCCATCGGGTCGCCCGATATGATCCCGCTGGAAATTTCCGCACCGATCAGCCCCATCAGCATGACGCCCCAGGAATTCAGGGGAATGATGGCATTGATCGGAGCCGACGTGGCGTCACAGATATAAGCGAGTTTTTCACGGGAAACCCTGAATTTATCGATGAGCGGCCGCGTGACGACGGCGGTGAACATGATGCTCAGCAGCCCGTCGATGAAAATGATGATGCCGATCAGATAAGCCAGCAGCATGGCAGCCGTCTTGCTCTTGACCCGCCGGCTCTGCTCCGTGAGGTAGTGCACAAAGCCATCCACCCCGCCGGATACTTCCACAAGGATGACAAAGGATCCCATCATCGCCGTAAAAAGGAAAGTCTCCAGATTGTCCATATCCGTCCAGACCTTCAGGATCGTACGCAGGGACGAATCGATCGCATAAAAGACATTCCCGTGGAAGATGATCACCTCGCCGGCAAAGATGCCTGCAAACAGCGAAAGAGCGACTTTCTTTGTTGCCACGGCAAGCACAATGGCAAGGACCGGCGGCAGCAGCGTCAAATACCCGAATTCCATCAAATCCACCTCCAAAAATTTCAATACTGACTGAACAGGGAACCGAAACCGCCGGTATGGAGATAGCAGGCAGGCCCCTTTACGAGCCCCTTCTCCAGCCAGTCTTTCATCCCCACAAGGACTTTGCTGTTATAGATGTTTTCAATGAAGATGCCCTCCTGACGCGCAAAATCCCGGACCATGGCGGCACTTTCTTCCGTATTGCTGCCCCAGCCCTTCCCGCGGTACGCATCCGTGATCCTGCTGATTTCCCCGACGAGTTTCGGGCAGGGGATTCCTGTAATCTTTTCCGTTTCCCGGAGGACCTTTTCGATATGGTCCGTCAACACAGCGGCCTCGTCTTCGACACTGATGATGACGATGTCCATGGGCTGATCCAGCAGGGCATTCCCATAGATGAGGCCCGCGGCCACGCCGCCGTTGCCGCCCGGCGCAAAGAGCGTCAGCCTGCCGAGCCCGGCAGCCCGGCACTGGTCCCGGATCTCTTCGGCCGCTGCCGTATACCCTAATACGCCCCAGCCGGTCGTAGCCCCGTTTTTTACGATATAGGGATGATGCCCTGCCCTGACGAGCCTGGCATATTCCTCATCGACGCGTGCCGTCCGGACTGCAGAGTCCACATTCCCCGCATAGACCATCCGCGCGCCAAGGAGATCATCCAGCAGCAGATTGCCCTCTTTACGTTCCGGGATCCCACTGTTCACCACCAGGACGCAGGGCAGTCCCAAACGCGCGCAGGCTGCCGCGGCAAGGGTGCACAGGTTCGACTGGCCCGGGCCGGAGGCGATGATGCAGTCGGCCCCCTGCTGCAGGGCATCGCCCATGATGAATTCCAGGCTCCGCAGTTTGTTGCCGCCGGGCCCAAGTCCTGTCAGGTCGTCCCTTTTGATATATACAGGACTGCCGGCCGCATCCCGCAGGATCCTCTGCAATGGATGCAGCGGCGTCACACCGGGGATCAGCCTGACTCTGGGCAGATCCCTCAGGACCGGTTCAAGTGTCCTCATGCAGCACCTCCTGCCCGCAAAGATTTCATGCGGGCTCCTGACGGATCCTGTCCCATTCCCCTTCTCACACCTGCTGGCATCATCATACGCATAAGCCATCCCCTCCTGGCGGTAAAAGATTCCATTGACTGTAGTTTAATACTATCATAAAATTTAATACAGTCAATGAAATATTTTGTTGGCATGGAAATCGATCACCCATAAGAGTGCACGATGCCCTGAAAGGAGTTGAAAAACAGCGATGCGCCTCACAAATACCGACAGACAGATCCTGGAATCCTACAAGATCATGCTGGACGGCCTGTCCGCCTATCTGGGTCCGGGTTATGAAATCATACTCCACAGCCTCGAAGACTGTGACCATGCGGCCGTCAAAGTGCTGGGCGGCCACCATTCCGGCCGCAAAGAAGGCGCTCCCATCACCGATCTGGCGCTTCAGATGCTGGCAAAGATCCAGGCAGGCGAAAATCCTGCAAAAGCCATGGTCTACGCGAATGTCTCCCCTTCGGGCGAGCATATCCACGCCTGCACGATCCCGGTCCTGGGCGAGAAAAACAGGATCATCGGGCTTGTCTGCATGAACTTTTATCTGAATCTGCCGCTTTATCAGTTCATGGAGCATCTTTCCCAGCACGGTGCAGCGTCAGAAGAAATCAAAGAGACCCTGGGCCAGGACGCCGACCACATCATCTCGCAGACGATCGCCCTGGCAAAAAACGCGGTCCGGAACAATCCGACTGTGTCAGCTGCCGACAAGAACAAGAAAATCATCGAATATCTGTGGAAGAAGAATGTATTTGAACGGAAAAATGCGGTGGGCCTCGTGGCCTCCCAGCTCGGCATTTCCAAAAATACCGTGTACCTCCACCTGCGTCATCTGAAAAGCGAAAAATAAATTTCTGCGGTCCTTCCCTTTCTGGTGCAGAGCGGCCACATGCGGAAGAGCGGATTTCCGCCAGCACAAAAAACAGCAAAAGCAATAATAAAAGCGGCCCCCGACTGCCGGACAACACTCCGGCAATCGGGGGCCATTCCATGCACCCGCACAGGTGCAGCCATTCAGTTCATTCGTTTTCGGCAGGATGTTTCCCGTCACGCCTCCATTTTCTTTCTCACCGCCGCCCCGGCACAGGCAGCGGCAAGCATGGGCAGCAGGGCACGCACGGGAAAGCAGAGGAGCATGACTGCAGCGGCGGGCAGGGGCTTTCCGGCAAGGTACCCGCAGGCCGCAGCCGTCGTCGCCGTGACGGCAAAAAGCGGCAGGGCTCCGGTCAGCGCAGCAAGGCCGTACCCGAGGGACACGGTGCTGTAGACGATTGGAAAGATGCTGCCGCCTTTCCAGCCAAAGGCAAGACACAGGGCTGTAGTGAGGAGCTTTGTCACAGCCGTGGCAAAGAGCATGTAAAGGGGAAGGCTGCGCCACGAGGCGGCCAGCTGGAGCAAATGCCCGCCGCCGCTGAAGAGGTTTTCCGGATTCAGGCTGCCCAGAAGCGCCACACAGAGGCCCGCCGTCAGGCAGGAAAGGATCCGTCTGTCCGCAAGGGGCTTTGCCAGGACATGGGTATATTTCGTGAAAAAGAGGAAAATCTGTCCGAGCAGCAATCCGCCAAAGACAAAGAGAGGAAACCATTTCCATTCGCCGATGCCGTCCCGGCCCTGCCAGACAAGCTGCGGCAGACCGGCGCCCCCGCCCGCAAAGTGATGCAGCCCGGCAGCTGCCAGCACTCCGCCCGCAAGGCCCGCCGCATAGATGCAGGCTTTGACACGGCGGTACGTCCGGTCATCGGAGAAAAGGCGTTCCGTGCACTTTTCGGCTCCGTCATCCTGTGGCTCTGGCGGGAGGGCAAAGAAGGACGCAAGGCCCGGCAGGAGGCCCGCCTTTACAAGGCTCCGTACGCGGAAGACGAGCTGCCGGGCGCGGTCACGCACAGCAAAACAAAGGGACGTGATGATTCCCGTCAGTCCCGCTTCGGGTCCCAGGGAACCGCCTGCAAACAGCGGGAGCAGTACAGCCGTGCAGATGGCGGGCAGCCGGTGATAGTCATACGTCCCGTCCCGTTTGACTCTGGCCATGACTTCCGCCATCGTATCGGGCAGGATCCCGAACCGTCTCTGGAAAAGACCGATCGCAAGCCCGCCGCTGAGGCAGAGTGCGGGAAGGTACCAGCTGCCGGCACCGAGCTGCCGGGGCAGTATGTCCCAGAAAAAAGCCATGCCGAGCAGCAGCACCCTGAGGAAGACCCAGACGGCGGCCCCGCCCAGGGCCCCCAGGAAGCACACATGAAGCGCCAGGAATGCAGCCAGTTTGTATTTTTGCAGATCGGAAAGATGCATGATGGAAATCCTCATCTGAAAAAGGAAGAAAAAGGATGCGGCACGACGCATGCTCCCATTTCTTTACCCGAAAAAAAATCCATGTGACCGAAGCCACATGGATGTAAGTTTAAATTGGTGGAGACAAGGAGGATCGAACTCCTGACCTCTTGCATGCCAT
>OMYF01000060.1 GCA_900315205.1 uncultured Acidaminococcus sp. | reverse complement strand
GCTGCGGGAACAGATTGTTCAAGCAAACACTGCGCATATCTTATTGGTGAATAACTATTCGATGAAAAGGTCTTGACCGAGAACTTGTTGACACATACTTCCCTTTCTCCTGCGTTGACATTTGTATATGGGCAGTATTATAATGAAAACAACTTCATAGGGGACCTTTTAAGCTAGTCCTGTGAGACTAAGAAAGGGACTTTTACGGGAAGCACGGCTTCCCTTCGTGAGCGCCTTGAAAGCCTTCTTGTCTTAGGACGGGAAGGCTTATTTTTATAAGGAAACCGCTGCATGGTCCGGCGGTATCCCGACAGGTTACCCGGCAAGTAGATAGGAGGTTATGCTATGGCAAAGGCGGCGGTGAGCCTTTCCGGACGCGACATTCTCGATTTGAGCAGTCTGTCCGTCGAGGAATACGATCTCATCATGCACACGGCAAAGGAAATGAAGAAGATTCTCAAGAGGGACATCAAGAAAGTCCCCTCCCTGCGCGGCAAATGCATCGTCAATCTGTTTTACGAAAACAGCACGCGTACCCGGACCTCGTTTGAACTGGCAGGCAAATATCTGGGCGCTGACGTCATCAACATCAATACGGGAAGCTCCAGTGTAAAGAAGGGTGAGTGCCTGAAGGATACCATCCTGACGGTGCAGTCCATGGCCTGTGATGCCATCGTCATGCGGCATCCGGTGGAAGGCGCTGCAAGCTATGCGGCACAGATCGCAAAACCGGTCGTCATCAACGCCGGCGACGGCTGCCATGCCCATCCGAGCCAGGGCCTGCTCGATATGTTCACCATCCTGGAACATAAAAAATCCTTCAAGGGCCTGAAGATGGCCATCATCGGAGACATCCTCTTCAGCCGGGTGGCACGCAGCAACATCGCGGCCTGGACCAAGCTGGGCGCTGATGTCCATGTGGCCGGCCCGATGACCCTCATGCCCCGCGGGATCGAAGACATGGGCGTGACTGTCCACAAACGTGTGGAGGACGCTCTGGAAGGAGCTGATGTCGTCGACATCCTCCGGATCCAGCTGGAACGGCAGCAGAAGGGACTCTTCCCGACGCCCCGTGAATATGCCCGCATCTTTGGAGTCAACGAAGCGCGCATGAAGCTGGCAAAACCGGACGCGCTCGTCATGCATCCCGGTCCGATGAACCGCGGCCTTGAAATTTCCTGGGGCCTCGGCTACAGTGACCAGGCTGTGATCCGCGAACAGGTCACCAACGGCGTGGCTGTCCGCATGGCTCTTTTGTTCTTGACGCTGACAGGAGGGAAGCAAGTTGAAAACGTTGATTAAGAATGGACACCTTGTAGACCCCAGCCAACATCTGGATGCTGTCAAGGATCTGCTCGTCGAAAACGGCAGGATCGCGAGGATTGCGGATCATATCGAAGATCCCTGCGATGAAGTCTATGACGCATCCGGGCTGGTCGTGGCACCGGGCTTCATCGACATCCATACGCATATGCGCGATCCCGGCTACGAGGCCAAGGAAGATCTCGTGAGCGGGACTATGGCTGCAGCGGCCGGCGGGATCACCCGCGTGGCCTGCATGCCGAACACGAAACCGGTCATCGATTCGGCCATCCTTGTGAGCGGCGTCAAGAAGAGAGCGGAAGAGGAAGGCTATGTCCACGTCGAAGTCATCGGCGCCATCACGAAAGGAGAAAAAGGACAGGAAATCACCGAAATGGGGGACATGGCCCTGCGGGGAGCCATGGCTTTCTCCGATGACGGCCATTTCGTGGAAAACCCGAATATCATGCTGCTGGCGGCGCGCTATGCCGGCAGCTTCGACAAGGCTCTCATCTGCCATGATATCGAAGAAGGCATGAACCATGACGGCTACATGCATGAAGGGGCCGTCTCGGCACGGCTCGGCGTACCCGGCATCCCTTCCATCGCCGAGGACATCTGTGTGGCCCGTGATGCCATCATCGCAGAGTATACGGGAACACATATCCATATCGCCCACGTGGCCAGCAAGGGTGCCGTGGACATCATCCGTCAGGCCAAGAAAAAGGGCATCCCCATCACCTGCGAAGCGGCTGTCCATCACCTGACTCTGACCGACGAGGCCTGCGCCTCCTTCAGCACGGCAACGAGAGTTTCGCCGCCGCTGCGTTCGTGGGAGCACGTGGAAGCAGTGCGCGAAGGCCTGAAGGACGGCACCATCGACTGCATCGTCACGGACCATGCACCACATGCGGATGAAGAAAAAGATGTGGAGTTCCGCTATGCCCCCAACGGTTTCTGCGGGCTGGAGACGTCCGTCGGCGTCATCCTGACCGAACTCTACCATACGAAACTTTTTACCATCAACGAAATCGTCGATAAAATGAGCACCCGCCCGGCACAACTCTTCGGCCTGAATGCCGGGACCCTGCAGGAGGGCCACAATGCGGACATCACGATCCTGGACCTGGACAAGGAATGGACCGTGGACAGCAGCCGGTTCTATACGAAGGGCCGCCTGACTCCGTTTGAGGGCAAGCACTGCAAAGGGAAGGCAGCAGCCACCATGGTCGATGGTCAATTTGTAATGAAAGACGGTGTAGTATGCAAAAAGTAAAAGGTAAATTAGTGCTGAAGGATGGCGGTGTCTATGAAGGCACCCTGTACAGTGACCGCAGGGCCGTCGGAGAGGTCGTGTTCACAACCGGCATGAGCGGCTATGAGGAAACCCTTACGGATCCGTCTTACTGTGGACAGATCGTCATCTTCACATATCCCCTGATCGGCAACTACGGCTGCAACAAGATCTTTGACCAGTCGGACGGATGCTGCTACGAAGGGCTGATCGTGAACGAACTGTGCGATGAGCCGAGCAGCTGGCGCAACGAAGGGACCATCATGGAGTTCCTCGAGAGGAACCATATCCCCGTCCTGACGGGCGTCGACACGCGGGCCATCACACGCCGCATCCGTGCCTACGGTACGCTGCAGGGCGTCATGGTGCCGGCTGACACACCGGATGAAGAAGTCCAGGCTCTGCTGGCCACCCCGGAACGGCATGATCAGGTGGCTCAGGTCACGACGAAGGAAGTCTACCATCTGGGCGATAAGGAAAAGAGCAAGTACAGCGTAGCCGTCATGGACTACGGCATCAAGCGCAATATCCTGCGCTCCCTCGTGGCAAGAGGCTGCTACCTGACGGTCTATCCGGCTGAAACGTCTGCGGAGGAAGTCCTTGCGGCCGATCCGGACGGCATCTTCCTGTCCAATGGGCCCGGGGATCCGGCGGACCTGAAAGTGGAAATCGAGAACATCAGGAAGATGATCGGTAAAAAACCGATCTTCGGGATCTGCATGGGCCATCAGGTCATGGCGCTCGCCAACGGGGCCAGGACCAGGAAGATGCTCTTTGGCCATCGCGGGATCAACCAGCCCGTACGGGACTATGTGGACCATAAGATCATGATCACATCCCAGAACCACGGCTTCATGGTGGATGAGGACTCCCTCAAGGGACTGCCCGTGGAAGTCATCAACCGTTCCCTGAACGATGGGACCATCGAAGGCCTGAAATATCTGGAACATCCGACCTTTACGGTCCAGTTCCATCCGGAAGCCTCTCCCGGACCGAGTGGCAATGGCTACTTGTTTGACCGCTTTATCAAGATGATGGGAGGGCACTGATTATGCCAAAGAAAGAGAACGTAAAGAAAGTCATGGTCATCGGTTCCGGCCCGATCATCATCGGTCAGGCCGCTGAATTCGACTATGCCGGTACGCAGGCCTGCCGGGCCCTCAAGGAAGAAGGCCTGGAAGTCGTCCTCGTCAATTCCAACCCGGCCACGATCATGACGGATGTCCATATCGCCGACCGCGTCTATGTGGAACCGCTGAACGTGGAATTCCTGGAAAGCATCATTGCCAAGGAACGCCCTGATTCCCTGCTGGCAACCCTGGGCGGCCAGGTTGGCCTGAACCTTGCCATGGAACTGGATAAGCTGGGCATCCTGAAAAAATACAATGTGCAGCTCCTAGGCACGCAGATCCCCAGCATCATGAAGGCTGAAGACCGGGAACTCTTCAAGGAGACGATGCAGAAACTGCATCAGCCCATCCCGCAGAGCACCATCGTGGAGTCTGTCGCGGCTGCCACGGAATTTGCCCACAAGATCGGCTATCCGCTCATCGTCCGTCCGGCCTATACCCTGGGCGGCACGGGCGGCGGTATTGCCCACAATGATGAGGAACTGGACGATATCTGCACGAAAGGCCTGCAGTACAGCCTGATCAGCCAGGTCCTGATCGAACGCAGCGTCGCCGGCTGGAAGGAAATCGAATTCGAAGTCATCCGCGACAGCGCTGACAACTGCATCACCGTCTGCAACATGGAAAACCTCGACCCCGTCGGGATCCACACGGGCGACAGCATCGTCGTGGCACCGTGCCAGACCCTGACGGACCGGGAAGTGCAGATGCTCCGTACGGCTGCCATCGATATCGTCCGCGAACTGGGCGTGGAAGGTGGCTGCAACGTGCAGTATGCCCTGAACCCCGATTCGGAGGAATACATCGTCATCGAAGTCAATCCCCGTGTTTCCCGTTCCTCCGCTCTTGCCTCCAAAGCGACGGGCTATCCCATTGCCAAGGTGGCATCCAAGATTGCTGCCGGTTATACGCTCGATGAGATCGAGAACGCCGTCACCAAGAAGACCACGGCCTGCTTCGAACCGACCCTGGACTATGTCGTACTGAAGATCCCCCGCTGGCCCTTCGATAAATTCGTCAATGCCGACCATACGCTGGGGACCCAGATGAAGGCAACGGGCGAAGTCATGGCCATCGAACGCAATATGGAAGCCTCCATCCTGAAGGCGGTCCGCTGCCTGGAAATCGGCCTGATCCATCTGGATATGCCCGAATTCCACAACCTGTCCGATGAAGAAGTATTCGCTAAAGTGCACCTTGTCAACGACGAGCGCTTCTTTGCTCTGGCAGAGGCTTTCCGCCGCGGCATGACCGTCGAGGAAGCCCATGAGATCACCAAAATCGATGAATTCTTCCTCTGCAAGATACAGAACATCATCCGCATCGAGAACAAACTGAAGAACGACCCGATGACGCCGGAACTGATGCGCGAAGCCAAGGAAAGAGGGTTCTGCGACGAGGAGATCGGCCGCCTCACCGGCCGGAAGGCCCTGGAAGTGCGGGCCATGCGCAAAAAGATGGGGATCACGCCGGTCTACAAGATGGTCGATACCTGCGCCGCCGAATTCGACGCGGAAACGCCGTACTACTATTCCACCTACGGTGTGGAAGACGAAGTGCGCGACACGGACCGCAAGAAGGTCGTCGTCCTCGGCTCCGGGCCGATCCGTATCGGACAGGGCGTGGAATTCGACTACTGCTCCGTCCATTCTGTCTGGGCCCTGAAAGACCTCGGTTACGAGACCATCATCATCAACAACAACCCCGAAACGGTTTCCACCGACTTCGATACGGCTGACCGGCTCTACTTCGAACCGCTGACGCTGGAAGACGTGCTGAACGTCATCGACCGCGAAAAACCGGAAGGCGTCATCGTCCAGTTCGGCGGCCAGACCGCCATCAACCTGGCGGGCCCGCTGCATGACTGCGGTGTCAGGATCCTCGGCACGAGCGTCGACAATATCGACCGCGCGGAAGACCGCGAACGGTTCGATGAACTGCTGACCCAGATCGGGATCCCCCGTCCGAAAGGCCATACGGTCTTCGATACGGAAGGCGCCATCAAAGCCGCCAATGATGTCGGGTATCCGGTCATGGTCCGTCCTTCCTACGTACTGGGCGGCCGCGCCATGGAAATCGTATATAACGACGACGAACTGAAATATTACATGAAGAGCGCCGTGAAGGCATCCCATGAACACCCCGTCCTCGTGGACCATTATCTGATGGGTACGGAAGTGGAAGTCGACGCCATCTGCGACGGCAAGGAAGTCCTCATCCCGGGCATCATGGAGCACATCGAACGGGCCGGCGTTCATTCGGGTGACTCCATTGCCGTCTATCCGCCGCGCACCCTCAGCGAATACGTCATCGAACAGATTATCAACTTCACGAATGAGCTGGCCCTGAACCTGCAAGTCCACGGCCTGCTGAATATCCAGTACATCGTCCGCGACGAAAAGCTGTATATCATCGAAGTGAACCCGCGTTCCAGCCGTACGGTCCCGTTCCTCAGCAAGGTGACGGGCGTATCCATGGTGGACGTGGCGACCAAATGCGCCATGGGCGTCAGCCTGGCGGACCAGGGGCTCAAGGGCGGCCTGAAACTCTTCCCGGATTATTACGCCTGCAAGGCACCGGTCTTCTCGTTCAACAAGATGAGCGATGTCGATATCAGCCTTGGGCCGGAAATGAAATCCACGGGCGAAGTCATGTGCGTGGACTACCAGTTCCCGCGCGCCCTCTACAAAGCCTGCATCGCCGCCGGCACCGATGTGCCTGAGACGGGGAACATCCTCATCACCGTGGCGGATCAGGACAAGGAAGAAGTCGCTGACATCGCCGAAGGGTTCGAAGACCTGGGCTACAATATCGTTGCCACCGAGGGCACGGCGAAATTCCTGCGCAGCAAGGGCATGGAAGTTGAAACCGCGGCCAAAGTGGGGCAGGGGAAACCGGATCTGCTGGAAGATATCAAAGAAGGCAAGATCTGCATGGTCATCAACACCATGTCCCATGGACAGGATGCCCGCAATGACGGGTTCAAGATCCGCCGGAGCACGGTGGAGCATGCCATCCCGTGCCTGACGAGCCTCGATACGGCACGTGCCCTGCAGCATGCACTCGGAGCGATGCGGCGCCGCCGGATCGTCAGCGTCTATGCGCTGCAGGACCTGCAGACGGAGTGAGGTATGAAAAAATATCTGGTTGACGGAGAAGTCCTGGGGCAGCGTACGCTGTCCCCGGACATCCGTGTGCTTGAGATCGGAGCGCCGGAAATCGCCATGGCGGCGGAGCCCGGGCAGTTCGTCACGGTCGCTGTCAATTCCCTGTCGGTGCCGCTGCTGCGCCGTCCCTTCGGCATTGCCGGTGTCGACCGCACTCGCGGCACGTTCCTTCTGATGTACCGGATCGTCGGCGAGGCGACGCAGCTGCTTGCGGCGCTCGGAGCCGGGGACACGGTCAGTGTGATGGGCCCGCTGGGACATGGCTTCGACCTGTCCGCCCGGCATCCGCTCCTTGTGGGCGGGGGTGTGGGGCTTGCACCCCTCCATTTCCTGGCAGCGAGCCTTTCCGTGCCCTGCGATGTGGCTGTCGGCGGCCGTACGGCAGATGAGCTTTTCTGGACGGATCTCTTCCGGGACAAGACGGAACATCAGTACGAAACGACCAATGACGGATCCCGCGGCACAAAGGGATTCGTGACGGCTGTCCTGCCGGAACTCCTGGAGAAGGGGAGCTATGACCGTGTGTATGTCTGCGGGCCTTCGCCGATGATGCATGCCGTGACGGACCTTGTGGCCCGCGCCGGCGTGCCCTGTCAGATTTCCCTGGAAAAATACATGGGCTGCGGTCTTGGCGCCTGCCTGTCCTGCACTTGCAGCGGCATCGGCAAAAGAGTCAAGATCTGCAAGGATGGTCCCGTGTTCTGGGCCGGGGAGGTGACGGAATGGTGAAGGCAGTACAGAACCGCCTGGCCGTCGACATCGGAGGCCTCCATATGAAGAACCCTGTCACTACGGCTTCGGGGACCTTTGGCTTCGGCCTGGAATTTGCAGATTTCGTCGATCTGGATCAGCTCGGTGCCATCACGGTCAAGGGAACGACGCTGGAACCGCGGGCCGGCAACAAGGGCCAGCGGATCGTCGAGACTCCGTCGGGTATCCTGAACTGTGTGGGTCTGGAAAATCCGGGCGTCCGGGTATTCCTGGATGAAACTCTGCCGAAGCTCAGAAAGTATGACACACCTGTCATCGTCAATATCGACGGCGATTCGGCGGAAGAATACGGTGAGCTGGCGGAACTTCTGGATGTGGATGGCGTGGCGGCCATCGAAATCAATATTTCGTGTCCCAACGTCAAATGCGGGGGACTGGCCTTCGGAACGGATCCGGCTGCGGCTGCGGAAGTCGTCCGGGCGGTGCGGAACCGTACCCGGAAGACCGTCATCACAAAACTGTCGCCCAATGTGACGGACATCACGGAAATCGCCCGCGCTGTGGAAGCAGCGGGTTCCGATGCGGTGTCCCTCATCAATACACTGCTCGGCATGAAGATCGATATCGGGACCCAGCGTCCGGTGCTGGGAAATGTGACGGGCGGCCTGTCCGGTCCGGCTGTGCATCCGGTGGCGGTGCGCATGGTCTATCAGGTGGCGCAGGCCGTCAGGATCCCCATCATCGGGATGGGCGGCATCATGTGCTGGCAGGATGCTCTGGAATTCATCCTGGCCGGTGCCTCCGCCGTAGCGGTCGGGACGGCCAATTTCCGGAATCCGGCCCTGACCGGTGAGATCCCGGAAGGGCTTCTGTCCTATATGGATGCCCATCGGGTGGAGACGATTGCGGGGCTCGTCGGCAAAGCCCTGCCTGGAGGTAAGAGATGAAAGCAGATGATCGGCTCATCACGGCCCTTGATTTTCCCACTGCGGCGGAAGCCAAAGCTGTGGTGGAGGAACTGGGGGACGCCGTCAGTTTCTATAAAGTGGGGATGGAACTTTTCTACAGTGCCGGCCCGGAAATGATCACCTATCTGAAAGAGCGGGGGAAAAAGGTCTTCCTCGACCTGAAGCTGCAGGACATCCCGAATACAGTGGCCCACAGCCTGGCCGTCCTGACCCGGCTCGGTGCAGATATCCTCAATGTCCATGCCGTAGGCGGACCGAAGATGCTGGCGGAAGGCGCCAGGGCCGTCCGGGAGGCTGCCGCTTCCCTGGGCAGACCGGCACCCAGGCTGATTGCAGTCACGGTCCTGACGAGTATGGATGAAGCGCAGTGGAAACCGCTGCATTATGCCAATACGATTGCGGAGGAAGTCCTCGATCTGGCGCTTCTGGCAAAGGACAGCGGTCTTGACGGTGTCGTCGCTTCCCCGCAGGAAGCAAAGGGCATCCGGGAACGCTGCGGCAGGGATTTCCTGATCGTGACGCCCGGCGTCCGTCCGGCCTGGGCCGCTGCCAATGACCAGAGCCGCATCGCGACGCCGGCCATGGCGCTCAGAAACGGTGCCACCCAGCTTGTGATCGGACGGCCCATCACCAGGGCCGCGGACAAAAAGGAAGCTGTGAGAAAGATCCTGGAAGAAATGGAAGGAGCACAAGCATGAACGAACATACTGTACTGAGAATGCTGGAAGAGACGGGTGCTGTGCTGCATGGTCACTTTCTGCTGACGAGCGGACTTCACAGCCCTACGTATGTGGAAAAATTCAATGTGCTGCAGTGCCCGCAGTATACGGAAGCACTCTGCAGGGAAATTGCCAGCCGCTTCATCAACGATAAGGTGGAACTCGTCGTGGGACCGATGACGGGCGGGATCCTCCTTGCCTATGAAGTGGCGAAGAACCTGGGAACCCGTTTCTTCTTCACAGAACGTGTGAACGGCAAAATGACGTTCAAGCGCGGTTTCCATATCGAGCCGGGCACCCGTGTCCTGATCGTGGAAGATATCGTCACGACGGGCGGCAGCGTCCGGGAAGTCCTTGATGTGGTGAAGGGCGAAGGCGGCATTCCCGTCGGCGTCGGCCTGCTTGTGGACCGCAGCGGCGGCAAGGTGGATTTCGGCGTCCGTACGGAACCGCTGCTCCGTCTGGATGTGGAAGCGTACAAGCCGGAGGACTGCCCGCTCTGCAAGGCCGGAAAGCCCCTGACCCAGCGGGGCCGTACGGGAAAATAAAAAATAACGTTCTGAGAGCATACCGGAAAGGTGTGGATTTCCATGTCTTTCCGGTTTTTTTTATGGCTTCGGGCAGCCTGACGCATCTGCAAAGGGCAGCGCGGCGCGGACGCTGTGCCGCCTCTCTGGTCCGGGATCCGGCCCTGCGTCTCTTTACTAAGTGTAAAATAGTTCTCGATGAAATGAATAATCCTTTATAAAGTTGCAAAAAGAAAGACCTTCATCTTAAAATAGTTTTAGCTACAAAACTTAACAAAGAGAGAAGGTCTTCCTTAAC
>OMYF01000072.1 GCA_900315205.1 uncultured Acidaminococcus sp. | reverse complement strand
GCTGCGGGAACAGATTATCCGAACGAGCTGTGAACATATCTGATTGGTGAATAACTATTCGATGAAAAGGTCTTGACCGAGAACTTGTTGACACATACCATGCCGGAACAGGGGATGGAAATTTTCCCTTGATTCGTGTACAATGCTTTTATACGGTAGAGAGATAAAAGCAACTAAAGGGATGATGGCATGAAGATAGGTGAATTTTCCCAAAAATATGGAGTCAATAAAGATACGGTCCGCTATTACATCAAACTGGGGCTCCTTGTGCCCCAGACCGTGGGGAGCCAGGTGCATTTCGGCCCCCAGGATGAGGAGGACATGGCACGGATCCTGCAGTTCAAAGAGATGCAGATGAGTCTTTCGGAGATCCGGAGCCTCTTCTATCTGCGCCGCATGTCGAACTTCATCGAGCCGGGGACGCTGGAACAGGGGATTGCGATCCTGGACCACAAAAAGCAGCAGATTGAGGAGGAGCAGAGACAGCTGGCACAGAGTGCGGCGGCCCTCGAAAAAGAGATCCAGTGGATGAAGGCTCAGGGCGTACGGGCCCGGAAGGCCCTGAGCGGCATCCCTTTCCGCGGCGTCCCCCTGCTTTGCTGTCCCCGCTGCCACCGTCAGTTCCAGATCAAAGATGCCGAGATCAGCGGCAAATACATCATGCAGGGGACACTTTTCTGTCCCTGCGGCTGTGAGGCAAAGATCCGGGATGGCATCGTCATTACGGGCAATGTGTACACGGGGAGCCATGATACACCCGACCTGGAACGGAAACTGTACCATGAGACGGGACCGGAATTCAGCATCGTCGGGCCCCGCGCCCCGGAATATATGCTGCGGGAGATCCACAAACTGCCGACAAGTGACAAAGTGATCTTTGAAGCCAACATCAACGGCTTCTTCTTTACGTATAATTTCCTGCCCCAGCTGCCCCATGACTGCACGTACATCATCGTGGACAAATATCCGGAAGTGCTGCAGCTGTACAAGTCGCTGACCGAGACGCTGTACCAGGACCTCGATATCGTGTATATCGCCGATGCCGGCGAGCACCTGCCGCTGGCTTCGGACTGCATCGATATCTATGTGGCCTTTTTCGGCGAGACGGAATACGGCTACTATCACAAGAGCTATCAGCTCCATGATATAGCGTCCCAGCTGAAGGACGGCGCTTCCATCATCGGGGCCATGCCGAGCTTTGCCGCCGGCAGCCGCAGCCGGCAGAACCTGTACCGGAAATATCCCGAAGGGAATCCCCGGATGTGCAATATGGGATACCTCCGGGAAGATTATAAGAAGCTCGGCGTGGAGCTTGAGACGGAACTCCTCGGCACGGTGAAGAAGACGACGAAGCACCATATGTTCACGGAACATGTGGACGGCGAGCCCATGGAACTTTACGGATACCGGGGGAATGTCTGTAAAAAGAGCTGAAGCTGGAGCGGACTCCGCTTTTTTCCCGTTTCTGAGCCGGAGGACCGGAAAAAAGGCAGGTACACCTTTTTATCCGCAAATCCGTCTGTAAAAACGAAAAAAACGTATAATCATACAGGAATTTTTGAAAAACTTCGAGTTTTGACCATTGACATGGTTGAAACTCGATTTTTTATACTGTGCAAAAAAGGAGGGATTGCAAATGACATCGCCGCTGATAGGAATTACCTGCAATGTACTGTCCCAGATCCCGCAGACGGTTTCCGCGGGCATTGCGGCACCGGAGCAGGACTGGCAGCTCCTTGCCGCAGATTATATCCGCATGATAGAGAAGGCGGGCGGGGTACCGCTGATCCTTCCCGTTACGAAGGAGCTCGGCAAAGCACGCAGTATATGGGAAAGACTGGACGGGATCCTGATTTCCGGAGGCAATGACGTGGACCCCCGGCTGTACGGGGAACGCATCTCTGCCCGCTGTGGCTTCCTGGATGATGTCCGGGATGCTTATGAACTTGCCGCGGTCCGTTTTGCGAGGGAGCACCGCATCCCCCTCCTGGGGATCTGCCGCGGCATCCAGATCTTCAACGTAGCCGCCGGAGGCTCTCTGTATCAGGATCTGCCTTCCGCCGGGTTCCCGCTCCATACGATCATGGCAAAAAAGAGGAATGAAGGGACCCATACCGTCCGCCTGGAAGAAGATGGCCTGCTGGCCAGGCTGCTCGGCAAAAAAGAAATCTGGGTCAATTCTTTCCATCATCAGGCGGTCCGTCAGCCGGGAAAGGAGATCACCGTCCTTGCCGAATCGGAGGAAGGGGTGATCGAGGCCGTGGCACTGGGCCGGGAATCATTTGCGGTCGCCGTGCAGTGGCATCCGGAAATGATGTTCGATGATGCGGATCAGCTGAAGATCGCCGGGGCATTTGTCGCGGCCTGCGCCGGAAAACAGGAAGGGAGGGTGTGTTCGCAGACCGCAGGTCGCAGATCGCAGGCCGCAAATCGCAAGTCGCGGCTGGCTGCTGGCGGCTGAGAGCTGACGGCTGAACGCAGCATCAAAGCACCATAGCACCATAGCCCGCAACCTGCGAACCGCGACCCGCTGCTGGATGCTGGCGGCTGAGAGCCGGCTGCTGAACGCAGATTGCAGCCACAGGACCTGTTCTTAATAGGCTTCTTTGACGAGGCCTTCAGCAAGATAGATTTTATAGGCTGCCGCCGTTGTGTTCGGCCTGATATATTCCAGCGGGACATCCACATCGTAAAGGTGCAGCCTGCCCTTGACCGGAACGGGCTTTATATAGCGCGGATTCTTTAAGATCCAGGCGAATTTGGATTCACCGTTTTTGGCCGGGACGATATCGACGAGGTCGACTGTGCCGATGGCGACGCCGCGCGGCATATCCGGACCGTCATTGTACTGGCTGGCGCAGATAAGGAGCGGGCCCCGGTAATCTGTTTGCCAGTTCCTGTATTCCTCTTTCTTTTCTTTGTTGAAAATCAGGATGGCATAATACGGGTGGATCGACAGTGCTTTCATTTTTTCCCCTTCCTTCGTGATGCTGCTGAAATCCTGGCGGATGGCCCTGTTTTTCCGCGGTTCCTTTAAGTCCCGCGGATTTTTCTTTTATTTCAGCCGGAAAACAGGCCATACCGCTGCTTTTTATTTTTAGTTTTCCCATGTCTGAACATTCTTTTATCTGGTTTCATTGTACTTCCTGCATGCGGGATCGTAAACAGCACACAGTAAAAAGCGGACCGCAGGCCGCAGACCGCAGGCCGCAAATCGCTGCTGGCGGCTGGATGCTGGCGGCTGAACGCAGAGCGCAGCATCAAAGCCTTACAGCCCACAAAGCATGACTCGCCTGACTGCTGAAGGCGGATAGGACAAAAATGGAGCAGAAGATGGAGCCGGTTCCACATTTTTCATCTTCGGACTCTTTTCGTTTCCTGAAACAGGGGGAGTATCCATTTCCAGCCTCATAAATACAGAAAAAGAATATTGACGTCGAGACGAGTGTTCATACTAGTATGGATACAACATCAAAAACGATTTTGAATGTTCATGTTTTGTATGCGAGGGAGGGAATGGAAATGGATGCTATCTTACAAGGTATGCAGGCGTTTGCCAACTGGATCTGGGGAATCCCCATGCTGCTGTGGATCGTCGGCGGTGGACTGATCATGTCCATCCGACTGGGATTCCTCCAGTTTACGAAACTTGGATTCATCCTCAAAAATACAATCGGAAAATCCATGGGGCAGAAGGGAAAGGACGGCAAGTTCACCGGCTGGCAGGCAGTCACGGGCGCCCTGGCTTCCACGCTGGGTGCCGGCAACATCATCGGGACGGCCATGGCGATCGCCTTTGGCGGGCCCGGCGGTGTCTTCTGGCTGTGGCTTTCGGGCTTCTTCTGCTGCATCGTCAAATATTGTGAGACGACGATTGCCATGAAGTACCGCAAAATGGGGCCGAACGGGATCTGGGAAGGCGGGCCTCAGATCTATCTGTCCAAAGCGACGGGCTGGAAATGGCTGAGCCCTCTGTATGCGGTCCTTGTGATCTGCGGACTGTTCCTTGCCGCATCCGCCCAGATCGGTTCCGGTGTCGACAACCTGGTCAAGATGGGGACGCCGCGCCTTGCGACGACAGTCGTCCTGACGCTCCTTGTCGGGCTCGTCGTCATCGGCGGGATCCGCAGCCTCCTCAAGGTGACCGAACTGCTCGTGCCGTTCATGAGCGTGCTCTATATGGCGGGCTGCATCGTCGTCATCGCCATGCATATCACGCAGCTCCCCGGTGTCATCGTCATGATCTTCGAGGATGCCTTTACGGGCCGGGCAGCATTCGGCGGTTTTGTCGGTGCGACCGTGACGCAGAGCATCCGCTGGGGGATCGCCCGCGGCTGTTATTCCAATGATGCCGGCACCGGCGTCACGACGATCCTCCATTCTGTGGCGGACGTCAACCATCCTGTGCAGCAGAGCATCTGGGGAATCTTTGAAGTTTTCTTCGATACCATCGTGGTCTGCTCGATGACCTGCTTCGTCGTCCTTACGTCCGGTGTCTGGGAAGCAAAACTGGATCCGGCGGTCATGACGGTTACGGCCTTTACGGACAGCATGGGGATCCTGGGCGGGATCCTTGCCACCGTCGCCGTCGTGCTCTTTACCTTTACGACGGCCTGTGCCCAGATCACCTTTACGGAAGCGCAGATCGTCTCCCTGGCCGGCGAAAAATACCGCAAGCTGGGCCGCTACGGAATGGTCGCCCTGATCCTGATGGGCGGCATGGTGGGAATCTCGGCACTGATCCCGTATATCGACTTCTTTACCGGTCTCTATACGTTCTTCAATATGCTCGGCGTCTACTGGTGCGGCAGCATGGTCGTTGCCCTGACAAAGGAGTACTTCGCCGATCCGCAGCTGTGGGAAACGAAGAAGTGGCCGGCCTGGGAAGCCATTGAGAAAAAATTCGCCGGCAGCCGCAATGGGTAAGCCATCAGACAAGGAGGCAGATCATATGGAACCACTCATTGGACTCAGCTGTAATTACGATATCGATGACAGTATCGGCACTGGCAGTCTCACCGGCACGGCCGGGCAGGACTGGAATTTCATCGCCGGAGATTATGTGTACGCCATTGAAAGGGCCGGGGGGATCCCCGTCATCCTGCCCCGGCTGAAGCAGGAAGAAGTGCTCATCCCGTTCCTGGAGAAACTGGACGGGCTCATCATTACGGGCGGACATGATGTCGACCCGAGGCGGTACGGCGCCCGGATCTCGGGAAAATGCGGCCGCATCGTCCCGCAGCGGGATGAGATGGACTTTATGCTGACCGATTTTGCCTACCGCCGCAAAATGCCGCTCCTGGGTGTCTGCCGCGGCATCCAGGTCATGGGCGCCTATCTGGGCGGGACCATCTATCAGGATGTGGAAAGTGAAGGTCCTTTCTGCCACCATTTCATGGACAACAGTCCCCGGGAATGTCCCGTCCATAAAAATACGGTTGCGCCCGGCAGCCTGCTGTGGAAGATCTTTGGCAAAACGGAGATCGAAGTCAACAGCTATCATCACCAGGCACTGAAGAGCGTCGGACCGGATACGGCAGTGACAGCCCGTTCCGAAGACGGTCTCATCGAGGCCATCGAGCCGAAGGGCGGCCATCCCTTCACCCTGGCCGTCCAGTGGCATCCGGAGATGATGTATACGTCGGACGAACAGCAGAAAATCTTCCGGGCTTTTGTCGAAGCCTGCCGGGGCTGATGAAAAAATGAAAGGGAGCTGTGAAAAATGCGCAGACATTTTTCACAGCTCCTTGTTGCCAGGGGCAGACGCCGCCGAAAGACTGGATTTTGCGGTGAGTGCCGCATGGCTGCAGCGCCCCAAAGTCCGTATCTCGCAGATAGCAGGCCGCAGATAGCAGGCCGCGGGTCGCAAATCGCGGACCGCTGCTGGCTGCTGGCTGCTGGAGGCTGACGGCTGTTTCCATTTAACCCGGCTTATTTCCTGATTTCTTCCGCCAGCTTCCGGACATATTCCACTGGTACTTTGGATCCGGCAGCCACTTGTTCCACTGACATACCGCTGGAGAGAAAGTTCAGCAGCAATTGGCGGCGTTCTTTTCCGCGGCATTGTTCTTCACCAATTTCTATCCCTTTTTTAATGCCTCGTTTCTCGCCTATTTCTATGCCTTGT
>OMYF01000050.1:355-13751 GCA_900315205.1 uncultured Acidaminococcus sp. | reverse complement strand
GGAATCGTTCCGTAACTTTCTGCATCGTAAACTCTCCTTGTCATGAATCTTCGCATCCGCCGGCACAGAGATCCGGGAAAAAACCGCTCCGCTGCTGCTTCCCGGTCCGTGCTGCTTCCCCGTCCGGAGAAATCATACGCGCCGGTCCGTCACTCCGGTTTGAAGAGCGGCAGATCCGCCAGGACCGTGATATCCTTACGGCCGATGGAATCCCCTTCGGCAAGGATGGCCTGACGGCCCAGGATATGGGCGCCGGCCTTTGCCATCAGCTCTTCCAGTGCCTTCATCGATCCGCCCGTGCTGATGACGTCATCCACAAGCAGCACATTCTTTCCCTTGATGAGGTCGATATCCGCATCCTGCAGGACCAGCATCTGTTTGCCCTTCGTCGTGATGGATTCGTCTTCCACCACAAGAGGATGTTCCATATACGCCTTGATGGACTTGCGGGCCACCACATACCGCTTCATGCCCAGGATCCGGGCCATTTCATGGACCAGCGGGATCCCCTTGGTTTCAGCAGCCACCAGATAATCCGTCCCTTCCGGAACTTTTTTGGCCAGTTCCTGTGCCGCCCGGCCCACAAGTTCCACATCCCCCAGGATGACGAACCCGGCAATGGCAAGCGTCGGGGAAATCGGAAGAATCGGCAGCCTGCGCGTGCATCCGGCTACTTTCAGTTCGTAAAAACGGTCAGCCATATTTTTTTGCCTCCTCCAGCCAAAACATTGTTATCCACCGGGAAAAGCCCACTGGCATCGGCCTGGAAAGACTTATCCACAGGCAGTTGTCCACAAGGCTGCGGACAAGCTGTGGATAACTCCCGTTTCCGCCTCGTTCTTCAAGCACGGAAGCGCCGAAAAGTCAAGGTGGAAAATAAGTCCTCTCCAG
The DNA here is from genome assembly GCA_900315205.1 of uncultured Acidaminococcus sp. Classification (GTDB taxonomy): domain Bacteria; phylum Bacillota; class Negativicutes; order Acidaminococcales; family Acidaminococcaceae; genus Acidaminococcus. Next base: position 12,860 of record OMYF01000050.1, on the reverse strand, counting down.
CAAAAGACCCGCACAAATACTGGCTTTTTCCCTCTTTCATTCACTATTTTCCCCGGCGTGCCCGGACAGGCCGCGGGTCCGAAAAGTTATCCACAGGGCAGTGCAAGCCGGAAAGCGGCCTGGGGAGAAACTGCCCTTATTTATCCACAGTTACCCACAATATCCACAGGGGCTGTGGATAACTCAGTGCATAACCCGGAGCCAACCCGGGAATCCGGAGCAGCCCCGTCCTGTCGGGCAGCAGTCACAGCTGCATCACGACGTCAGCGGGCATGCTCCATTCGACGAGCACTTCCGTGTTCTCCCAGAGCCGGCCGAGCACGGTCTTCGCCGCCTCCCAGCTGTCGGCAGCATTGATCGTGACCGTCTTGAAGTGGTACGTGCAGGCGTCTTTGGGGATGCTCAGCGTATGCGGCTGCGCCAGGAAATCGCGCACCCGCTTTTCAGCTTCCGCATTGCCGCCAAGATTGACAGCAAAAGTTTTGGCTTCCTCATCATATTCCAGGCAGCCATACTGTCCTTTATAATTCAGTGTTACTGTTTTGATAGCCATGGAGACTTTCCCAATCCTCTCTGTAGTGATTTGTGAACATTATAACACAAAGCCTCACGCATATTGTAGAGGCAGGAAGGCGCCGGGCAGCAAGTTTTTGCGCCCTTTTCCCAAAAGCAGCCCGCCGGCAGAGGTCCCACACAAAAAAGGCGGCCCCGGGACTGCCTGAAAGCAGGATCCGCGGGACCGCCTCGCTGTACTGTTTTCCTCCCCGTTCCGGAGCCGGGACTCAGGCTTCCGGTTTGTGATAGACCGGCTTCAGCCGCTGTTCCATGGGCATCTCCTTTTTCGGGGCATGGTCGATGGCCCACTGCATCATCCGTTCCTGGACGCTCACTTCTTCCCGGCCATGGGGCGTGACCCGGCGGTACGTGCCGTTCGTCATCATCACATGGGCACCCAGGTTGTCATGCAGGCACAGGTCCAGGAACTCCTTGATCCGGGCGATATGCTCGGGCCGCTCGATGGGGAACATCAGTTCCACCCGCTCGCTCAGGTTGCGGTGCATCAAATCCGCACTGGAAAGATAGAGTTCCTCATGGCCGGCATTGGCAAAATAGTAGACCCGGTGATGCTCCAGGAAACGGCCGATGATGGACCGGACCGTGATGTTCTCGCTGATGCCCTTGAGCCCCGGGATCAGCCCGCAGATGCCGCGGACGATCAGTTCGATGCGGACGCCGGCCCGGGAAGCTTCGTAGAATTTTTCCATCATGGGCTGATCGATGAAGGAATTCATCTTGGCGATGATATGGCCTTCCTTCCCTTCTTTGACATGCTGGATCTCGCGGTCCACCAGATCATACATCTTCTGCCGCAGTCCCAGCGGCGCCATGATGAGCTTGTGGAACGCCGGCGGCTCGGAATACCCGCTCAGGACGTTGAAGAACGCGGAAGCATCCTCGCCGAAAAGATCATTCGCCGTAAGGAGGCCGAAATCCGTATAAATCTTGGCCGTCTTGTCGTTATAGTTGCCCGTGCCCAGGTGGACATACCGTTTGATGCCCTCCGGTTCCTTGCGGACGACGAGGGTGATCTTGGAATGCGTCTTCAGGCCGACCAGGCCGTAAATGACGTGGCAGCCCGCGCGTTCGAGGCGGCGGGCCCAGACGATGTTGTTTTCTTCATCGAAACGGGCCTTCAGCTCGACGAGAGCCGTCACCTGCTTGCCGTTTTCAGCAGCCCTGGCAAGGGCCGCGATGATGGGAGAATTGCCGCTCACCCGGTACAATGTCTGCTTGATGGCAAGGACATCGGGATCCTCGGCGGCATCGGCCACCAGCTTTACGACGGGGTCGAAGCTTTCATAGGGATGGTGCAGCAGGATGTCATGCTCCCGGATCTGGTCAAAGAGATGATCGTAGGTGGGGAGCTCCGCCGGCTGCTGCGGCGCAAAGGGCGGGAAGCACCAGCGTTCCATGCCGGGCTGGTCGATGAAACGGAAGAGGAACGTCAGGTCCAGAGGCCCCCGGATCTCATACACATCCTGTTCCTCCAGCTCCAGGTTCTGCACGAGGAAATCCCGCAGCACATGGCCGTTCTGCGGATTGATCTCGAGCCGCACGGCGCTGCCCCGCTTCCGTTTTTTCAGGGAAAGCTCGATTTCCTTCATCAGGTCATGGGTTTCGTCCTCATCCACTTCCAGGTCGGAGTCACGGGTGATCCGGAAGCTCACCATGTCCACGATCTTGAGTCCCTTGAAAAGATCCCGGCAGTGTTCCATGATCAGATCCTCCAGGAACACGAAGGTCTGATCCCCGTTTTCGCCTTTCAGCCTGAGGAAACGGGGCAGCACGGAGGGCACCTGGATAAAGGCGATCTTCTGTTCATCCTTTTCATCGCGCAGTTCCACGGCAAGGTTCAGGGATTTGTTCGCCAGGAACGGGAAGGGCCGGGACGCGTCGATGGCCATGGGCGTCAGCACGGGGAAGACATCCTCCCGGTAATAGCGCTCCAGCTCCTGATGCTGCTCCGGCGTCACCTCGGACACCCGGGTGAACTTGATGCCATACTGTTCAAGCTCTTTCATCAGCGCAAAGAGATACCGGTACTTCAGCTTCATCTCGCTGTGCGCTTCCACGGCGATGCGCTGCAGCTGGGCTGTCGGTGTCAGGCCCGCGATGTCCGGCCGCTCCAGGCCGCTGACCTTCCGGTTGATCAGGCCGGCCACGCGGACCATGAAAAATTCATCCAGATTGGACGCCGAGATGGCCACAAAGCGCAGCCGTTCCAGCAGGGGAAGCCGTTTCAGCCCGGCTTCCCGCAGCACACGCAGGTTGAATTTGAGCCAGCTCAGTTCACGATTGATATAGTATTCCGGTTTTGTCAGATCCACAGCAGCCATCAGTTCAAGCCTCCTCTTGTTTCAGTACGGGCCGCAGGCCATAGACTTCCTCGAAAAAAGCACTCTGCTTCTCGAAGGTCCAGCGTTCCAGGGAGAGATCTTCCCGGCTCCTGACCTTGACGATGAAACTGTCCTCTTTGATGGAGGTCCTGCATTTCGTAATCTTCTGTTTCCTGCTGACATCGAGGCAGTCGGCCATGCGCAGGATCGCCGCGAGCTTGGCGACGCGCGGCGTGATATCGATGTGGCGCTCGTAGAGCTCGACAGCCTGGGCGTCCAGGGAATCCACGGAGTACAGGAAGGCGATCTCGGCAATGAGCTGCCGTTCCTCGCGGCTGAACCCGATCAGGTCCGCTTCCCGGATGATCTCATAATTGTACAGATTGTGGGAACGCAGGGAGAAATATTTGCCCGCGCCGTGCAGGGTCGCCGCCGCCCGCAGATACAGCAGATCCTGTCTGTCCAATCCCTGAGAAGAAGCAAGGCTCTCGAAGAAGCAGCGGCAGTAGCCTTCGACGAGGGACGCGTGGCGGCTGTCGTAAAGCAGTTTCTGCCCGATGCCCCGCACCAGGCTCAGCTGGAGCTCCTGCATCAGCTCCACAAAATCCCGGTCCGTCTGCTGGGCCACGTAGAGCACCTTCATGCCGTCCAGGAAACGGCTCGTCGGGATCGTGATCTTCTGGCTCTTCGACAGTTCCGCCAGCTGGCAGTAGAGCGCCGCGGCGGGCAGTGCCAGCCCGGCTTCCTCATCCGTCAGCCCGTACTGCCTGATCAGGCTGTCCCGGCTCAGCATCTTGACCTGTTTATACAGTGCGTCCAGCTCCTCCCGGTCCAGGTGGAGAAGTCCCTGCTTATCCGGACGCTTTTTCAGCAGCTTGTTGATGAACATCCCTTCAGCACCGCTCAGGATCAGGGAATCCATCTTTTTGCCGGCCAGTTCCTCCTTGACCGGGATCAGGTGGGCTCCGATATATTCACGCAGGGCCTCCTCGAAATGGAGACTGGCCTGTTCGTTCCGGGTAAAATATTCCTTCAGACGGATCAGCCCGACATGGAGATTCTGCTGATACTGGATCTCTCCGTCCACCATGTACGTAAATCCCATGGCCCCCGAGGAAATATCGACCATGAGCCAGCTGGCTCTGGGCATCTGGCTGAGTTTGTGGATATGCATGGTGTCCATGAAAGATGCCAGCTTTGTGAAGATTTCCCGGGGCATGTTGATGACATCGATGCGGAAACCGGTCTTTACGAAGATCTGATCCAGGAAATAGGCCCGGTTCTCCGCTTCCCGCACGGCGGTCGTCGCCTGCAGGATATAGGACCGGATGCCGTAGTCTTTCATCAGCCGATGGAACCCCTTCAGGATCCCGACGATCTTCTGGATGGTTTCACTCGAGATCCGCCCGGTCTGGAAGGTTTCCTCCCCGAGCCTGACCGCATGGCTGACGGAATCCAGTACCTCGATGCCCTGCAGTCCCGCATATTGTATCAGCTGCATCGTCACTTTTTCGGAACCAAGATGGATGATGGCCGCCGAATGATTTTTTTTCTTTACCATACGATCCTCCGCTTCTTTTTCCTGCCGACTCCTGTCCGCAGGAGTCCAATCATGATATACTGGAAGAAATATAGAGATTGACCAGTGGTATGACAGGATATTGCAATTTATTTTATCACTATTCACACCGGGACGCCTTCTTTTTACATAAACTTTACGGTCATCTGCCATAATAATAAGGAATATTCCACAAACAGAGGGGTGCACATGAAGAGAATCGGGATCATCGACGTCGGGTCCAATTCGGCCCGCCTCGTCATCATGGAAATCAACGAGTCGAATGGCTATCGCCTTGTCTACAATCAGAAGGATCCGCTGCGGCTGGCCCTCAAGACGGATAAGAACGGCTATCTGACAGAAGAAGCTTTTGCGTCCACCATCACCTGCCTGCGCGGATTTGCCTCGATGTGCCATTTCTTCCAGGCCGATGAGATCATCGCCGTCGCTACTGCCGCCATCCGGAACGCGCCCAACGGCGGCCGCCTGGTCAAACAGGTCCAGGCACAGACCGGCATCGATCTGGAAATCATTTCCGGCAAAACGGAAGCCTATATGAGCTACCTCGGCGTCATCAACACGATCAACGTAAGGGACGCCGTCATCTTCGACCTGGGCGGCGGTTCCACGGAAATCATCCTCGTGCGCGACCGGAAGCTGGCCGAATCGATCAGCCTGCCCATCGGCTGCGTGACGCTGACCCGGGCGAGCCGGCAGCAGGGTGCCTCCGGGCTGGAAGACCTGAAGGTCATGGCGCGGCTCATCGCGGAGCAGCTCGCCAAGACGCCCTGGCTCGAAAACTGCGGTCTGCCCCTTGTCGGAGTCGGCGGTACGGCCCGCTCCATCGGCAAAGTAGAAGAAAAACGCCAGAAGTATTTTACGGCCAAGCTCCACAATTTCCAGTTCGACCTGAATGATTTCAAGGACTGGTACAAAGGGCTTGCCTCGACGCCTCCGGCCCTGCGGCGCCGCATCCCCGGCCTGTCGAGCGACCGGGCCGACGTCATCCTGGGCGGCTCGACCATCATCAAGGCCATTGCCGACAAGGCCCGCTCGAAGAAGCTCATCATTTCCGGCTGCGGGCTGCGCGAAGGCCTGTTCTGCCAGTACCTGCACCAGCGCACCGGACGGCCTCTGATCATCCCCGATATCCTGAAGGAAAGCCAGAACGACATGATCCACCTGTACTGCCCCGATGAACCGCACTGCCGGCTCGTCGCCAAGTTCACGCTGGAACTCTTCCAAGGCTGGAAGAAGCTGCACGGCCTCGATCAGGAACGCTGGCGCCCCCTGCTGGAAACAGCTGCGCTCCTGCACGATACGGGCATTACGATCAATTTCTACAACCACACCCGCCACAGCGGCTACATCATCGAAAACAGCCGTCTCTTCGGGCTGAGCCACATGGACGTGGTCTTTGCCTCCATCATCGCGGCCTGGCACCACGGCATCAACCGGACCTACCTGCGGAACAAACCCTACCGCAAACTGATCACCGAAACGGACATCCAGGACCTGAGCAAGGCAGCCCTGCTCCTTGCCATGGCTGAATGTCTCGATTATACGCAGAGCGGCATCATCGAGGACATCGAAGCCCGCGTGAACGGGGACATGGCGACGCTGACCCTGATCGCCCGGGAAGACCCCGCGGTGGAACTGAACCGGCTGAATTCCATGATGAAATGGATCCGCAAGACCCTCGGCTGTCCGCTGACCCTGCTCGTCAAAGCCGGCGTGCCGAAAGCGTCCCCCGCCCTGCCCGGCAGGGCCCCGTCCCCTGACGGGACAGACGCCGTCCGGCCCGGCTGAGGATCCCATATCCCAATACAAAAAGAGCTGTGAAAAATGAGCAAAATCATTCTTCACAGCTCTTTCTATATTGTCATAGGCAGCCGCCAAAAAGAGGCTGGATCCCCTGGTAAGGGAAGAAGGGCCGGGCCGCGATTCGCGGACCGCGGCCGGCTGCTGACTGCTGTCGGCTGACGGCAGCTTGCAGCATCAAAGTACCACAGCATCTATCTTGCGATCCGCAGGCCGCAAATCGCAGGTCGCGGCCGACTGCTGGCTGCTGTCAGCCGACGGCAGTCAGCAGCATCACTGCAGGCTTCCGTCAGACCCGCGGCGGGCCAGCCAGGCGGACCAGGAAACGGCATACCCCGTATCACGGTTTTCCTGCACATACTGGTAAAACAGACGCAGCATCTTCTTTTTCTCCGCATAATAGGGCCGTCTCCAGCTCTTCTTCCCCTTGCCCAGGTAAGGCGTGTAGACGCCGCCGATGAGGCACTGGCGGTATACGATGTCCTTATAAGGGACATCCGGGTTCCTCAGCATATCGTACATCGTCATGTATGCCGTCGTGCGCCCTTCCCCGGCTTCGCAGTGGAAATGGAGCCACGCGTCCGCGGGCAGGGAGCGGACAAAGCGGAGGAAGCGGTCGATTTCCTCTGCCGCGGGCCAGACATGGTCCGTATTGGTGAAGCGGGCATAAAGGAGTCCCTGCCGCGCTGTCAGCTCCTGTTCTGTCAGCACCGTATCCGCCCGGACGGAAAAGCTCCGGTCCTTCTCCTTCTTGCCAAGCCTTGTGATGGTGACCACCTTGCCCCGCAGGGCGTCCAGCCGCTGCCGCTCGTCCGCAAGGACGGCCCGGTGCGTTTCTCCCCGGTTGGCCCAGTTGCGTTCCCCGTACCAGCTGACGGGAAGGCCATTGACGAAACCATGGCTCTCCTGACGCAGGTCCACGATATAAACGGGACCCTGCGTCAGCGGCCGCAGCTGCCGGATGACTTCCGTAAGCTGTTTTTCGGAAAACTGGGATGATCCGGATATGCGCAGGCCGTCCAGCCCTTTGCGTGTCGGGACATAAGCTGTGTCCATCTCCGGGGCATACCGGGCCGGGACGGGACGGAACGCGCTCCTCACAGTCCGGAAATTGCGGGGCAGGACGCTCCGGTCCTCATTGTCGAGACGCCAGAGCGTCCCTCCACAGGAAACACTGGCCGCAGGGGCCTCGCTGCCGGAAAGCAGGCTCGTTTCCGAAAAAACAGGCGGCTGTCCCGCCAGGGCAAAGAAGAGCCCTGCCAAAAGAGCCGCAGCGGCCAGAGACCTTCCGTATCGCATTTGCATCGTTTCCATTCTCCTTGCAAAAAAGTGACCGGGGATCCCCCGATCCGGTAAAATGACCTGCAGCGGCGGTGCCGCTGTGCCGGGAGGAGCCTGCACGTTCTCAGCGGCTCCCCGCCTCCTGATCCGGTTTCTTCTCTTCTTCCAGTAAGATCCATACATCCGGCGTCTCAAAACCGTAACGCCAGGCCGCCGTCCCCGCCAGTCCGTACTGCCCGACGAGACGGGTCTTGCAGTAGAGGCTCAGGGCATCCTCCTGCCAGAAGACATAGCGCTTCCCGTTTTCCTCATAGGAACAGCGGAACATCTTTTCCGCAGGCAGCCATTCCCGCTTCCAGCCGGGGAGGAGGGATTTTTCCACGCTCAGCCGGTCAGCCTGAGCCATGCTGAGAGTACTGGCCCGCCAGGGCCCGCCGGCAGCGTCCGCTTCCCAGAGCCGCATATACAGCGGGATCCCGAAAAGGAGCTTTGCCGGAGGCACGCCCTGTTCCAGCGTGGCCTGCAGGCCGGCCTCATCCCAGTTGAAGGAAGCCGTCGGTCCGGGGACGGTGCTCAGCCGGGGATACTGGTCATACGTCATCAGGACCAGATAATCGAGCTGTTCCGTCAGTTTTTTCCGGTCGTAGCAGCGGGACCAGTTGAAATTGTCGCTCGGTACGGTCACATCCATGGAAAGGATGAGACCTTTTTCCCGCGAGCGGCGGCGCAGGAACGCCACAAAAGAGGTCAGTGCCTCCCGGTCCTCCTGGTAAATATTCTCGAAATCCACATTGATCCCGTCAAAACCGTGTTTTTCCGCCCCTGCGATGAGCTGATCGATGACAAAAGCCTGGGCATGGGCATCCTGCAGGACCTTGTGGGTCAAGTCGGGATCGAAGCTGTTCGTCACGAGGGGCCACACCTGGTACCCCTTCTGATGGGCTCTTTCCACATAGCCATCCACGGCACCGTCCTCGACAAGACCGTACTCACCGGTCACCTTGTACCACACCGGTGAAACCACGCTGATTCCCGGCACCTTATCCAGCCGCGACAGATCCACCGCAGGCTCATCCTTATGCTGCCAGACGAGGCTGACGGGATGGACCAGGGCCGGAGCCGCTGTCCGGGGCACGTCCGCGGCCTTTTTGCGAAAACTCCTGCCGCCGCAGCTGGCAGCGCTGAACACGGCACAGACAAGGACAGCGGCACAAAGACAGGCAAACCGCTTCATCATAAGGCTCTTCCTCCTTCCCTCCGGTCACATGAACAGCAGAGCCAAAAGCGTCGTGATGATCCCGCAGACGCAGAGAGAGATGGAGCTCATGGCACCCTGGATCTGGCCGATTTCCAGCGCCTTGCTCGTACCGACCGCATGGCTGCAGGCTCCGATGGCCACGCCTTCCGCCACAGGATCCGTGATATGGAAGACCCGCGCCAGAAACGGTGCGAGGACCGCCCCCTCGATGCCCGTCATGACGACGGATGCCGCCGTGATGCCCGGGATCCCGCCGCCGCTTTCGGCGATCCCCATGGCGATGGCCGTGGTCACGCTCTTGGGCAGCATGGAGGCGGAAAAGATCGAATTGGTCTGGAAAAGCCGGCAGAGCAGGAAAGCTGCCAGGATGCTCACGAGGCTCCCGGCGGTGCAGCCCGCGAGGACGGGCACGAAATTCTCTTGCAGCACTTCCTTCTGCTGATAGATATTAAGCGCCAGGACCGCCGTTGCCGGTCCCAAAAGCAGGGAAACAAAGGACCCGCCGATCTGGAAATGGCTCAGAGGGATCCCCGTCACCGCAAGGATCACCACGATCATCAGCGAAGACGTGAGAACGGGGTTGCAGATCAGCCACCCCGTCTTTTTCTGGAGCCTCACCCCCAGCACCCAGCAGCAGAGGACCAGTGCCAGGCCGAAAAAAGGAGTCCGGCTGAATGATTCAAGCATGATGCGCTCCTTTCCGGCCCCGGAGGCGCAGGCAAAGCTGCACGGTCCAGCCTGTGACGAAATAGACGAGCGGTGTGGTCAGCAGCGTGATCACCAGGAAGGGCACGAGGTAATTCTTCAGCGTCTCCACATATTCCATGGTCCCTACCACGGCGGGCACGAAGAAGATCCCCATATTCCCGATAAAGAACCCGCCCGCGTTCCGGATCTGTTCCGGACGCAGGACCTTTCGATAGAACAGTGCCGTCAGAAGCAGCAGGCTGATGACACTGTACGGCACCGTGAAAGGGAGCAGGGATGCAGCTGCCACTCCGCAGAGGCACACGCCAAAGATCACGGCCAGTTCCGCAACGATATTCATGATTTCCCCCCTTGAACAGGTAAGCGACATAACAGTAAGAGTATACCGTATATGGCATCAGAAAAAAAGACTCTGTCAGGAGAGAGATCCGGTCAGACGATTTTCAGCGACCAGCCTTCGATGTTCCACACCGCGTCGATCCATCCCTCATAGAACTCGGGCTCATGGGACACGAGGAGCAGGGTCCCCTTATACTCCCGCAGGGCCCGCTGCAGTTCCGCCTTGGCCTCCACGTCGAGGTGATTGGTCGGTTCGTCCAGCACGAGGAGATTGGCCGGGCGCTGCATGATCTTGCAGAGGCGCACTTTGGCAGCCTCGCCGCCCGAAAGCGCCGTCATCTTCGTCGTGATATGGTCGTTTGTGAGTCCGCAGGCGGCAAGGGCTGCTCTGACCTCGGAATTGCTCATGCCCGGATATTCCTGCCACAGTTCCTCCAGCGCCGTGCGCTGATTGCCCCGGGCGCTTTCCTGTTCAAAATACCCGGCGGAGACGAATTCTCCCCGTTCCACACTGCCCGCCACGGGCGGGATCATGCCAAGGAGCGTCTTTAGCAGCGTGGATTTCCCCAGCCCGTTGGTCCCCCGGATGGCGATCTTCTGACCCCGTTCCAGTTTCAGGTCCACCTGCCGGGTCAGTGCCACGTCATAGCCCAGGACAAGATTGGATGCCTGCAGGACAACCCGGGACGGAGCCCGGTCCTCAAGGAAACGGAAATGCGGTTTCGGCTTTTCCGTGCGCTTTGTCAAAAGCTCCATCCGGTCCAGCTTCTTCTGCCGGCTGTTTGCCATGCCCCGGGTCGCCACGCGGGCCTTGTTCCGGGCGATGAAGTCCTGTTCCTTCCGGATTTCCGCCTGCTGCCGCTCATAGGCGGCTTCCTCCTGGCGCCGTTTCAGGGCCGCCATGGCCTCGAATTTTTCGTAATTGCCCGTGTACCGGTTCAGCTGCAGGTTGTCCACATGCCAGATGACATTGGTCACGGCGTTCAAAAACGGCACATCGTGGGAGATCACGATGAAAGCATTCTCATAGTCCTGCAGATACCGGATGAGCCACTGGATATGCTCCGCGTCGAGGTAATTCGTCGGTTCGTCGAGCAGGAGGATATCCGGCTGCTCCAGCAGCAGTTTTGTCAGGAGCACTTTGGTACGCTGGCCGCCGGACAGTTCGTCGACCTTATGTTCCAGTCCCACGTCGAGGAGTCCCAGACCGCCGGCGGCTTCCTCGATCTTCGTGTCCAGGCTGTAATAGCCCGATGTTTCCAGGCGCTCCTGGATCTCTCCCACTTCCGCCATCAGGCGTTCCATTTCCTCTGCTGACGCCTCTCCCATCCTGTCGTAATCCGCCAGCATCACTTTTTCCTGTTCCACCAGGTCCCGGAAAGCCGTGCGGAGCGTTTCCCGGATGGTCCGGCCCGGTTCCAGGGCGGAATGCTGGTCCAGATAGCCGACCTTCGTGCGCCGGGCCCAGGTCACTTTTCCCGCGTCCGGCGTCAGCTGACCCGTCACGATGGCCATGAAAGTCGACTTGCCCTCCCCGTTGGCTCCCACGAGTGCCACATGCTCCCCTTTTTCCAGGCGGAAGGACACATCCTCAAAGATTTCCCGCCCTCCGTAGCTGTGGGACAGATGGGCGACTTCCAATATACTCATTGCTGAACTCCTTTTGTCTGGACAAAACCGGTGCCGTATGCCGTGCCCGGCCGCAGGCACTGGTTTTTTCGATTTTTTCGCGGCCCCTCCCGCAGCCTCCCTTTAAAGAGACGGTTCCCGGCTGCCGGGGCAGGTCTGGACGGCCAAAGATTGGTTCAGTATAGCACAGAAACAAATACCGGTCCAATCATTTCATTCCCGGCCGGAACAAAGGAAGGCCAGGTACGCAGGCTCATGGGCTTTTCCCGTCTAAGCGTAAAATATTTCTCGGTAGGGTTTAAATAAAACTTGCAAAATAAAAGAGAGACCCCTATTGTTAAGATAGTGTAGACTCTGGGTCTTCCTTCTAAACACCATTATCGCCATTATTGCCCTTGCTTTTGAGCGAATCGATGATGAACTCGCTGAATCTTACAAGGCAAAGGGATACAAGGTGGAGCGCAAGGATATACGTACGATTCAAGGCATTTTTGGTCCCCTGACCTATAAAAGAAGGCTGATGAAGAAGGAGGAAGAGAAGGCCTTCTACCCTCTGGACAGGCAGCTGGGGTTTGAGCGTTACCGCAGGTACACACCCTACCTTGAGCTCTGTATTGTCAAGCTAGCAGCAAGGTCGGTCTACCGGGTCGTGGAAGAGTCTGTCAAAATCCTTTCCCCAGTGACCATCAGCCACCAGAAGGTGGCTATGCTCGTAAGGGACGCAGGAAAGAGATACAGCGAGTATGAAGAAACCATGCTTGCAGTTGACATGAAGCCGGATGAAGATCTCGCAAAGCCTGATACGCTCTACATTGAAGGCGATGGACTCTACATCTCCCGGGTAAACGGCAAAGACCCGTCCCAGGAGAATAACGAAGGACCCGGGAAAAAGCGCCGAAAAAAGGAGTCTAACGAGCTGCATCGCATCCAGCTGGCTGAAGGTGTAGAGCAGGAAGGCAAAGGGAAAAGGCACAGACTTGTCAGCAAGCGCGAGTTTGTCGACACGGACCTTGC
>OMYF01000050.1:0-314 GCA_900315205.1 uncultured Acidaminococcus sp. | reverse complement strand
CCACGTGAACCAGAAGGTCAAGACACGGCTCAGCTTCACCCAAAAGACCTTCCAGAATGATGTATTGCGTGCTCTAAGGCAATATGACTGGGAGAAAGTGGATGCGTACCTCAATACGGCCGAATCCCTGGCAGAGACTGAAGAAGAGCATGACCAGGTCGCCCGTCTTCGGGCCTACCTGGAGCGAAACTGGGAAATGCTGAAACCTCATTACCTGCGCAAAGGCCTGGAGAAGGTCGCCAAGTGCTATGGAACTTGCGAAAGCAACCATAGACAGTATTCCTACCGTATGAAAAAACAAGGCCGACGCTGGG
>OMYF01000052.1 GCA_900315205.1 uncultured Acidaminococcus sp. | reverse complement strand
CAAGCTGTCCAAAAATCCGGATGCAGATTATCTCTCTGTCAAAATTTCAGGGTGAGGGTGACTCTTGAAAAGTGTCCACACTTATGGGTACAGTATAGAGCTCGTGCGGCGCACTGTTGTGACCATCGCCCAGTGCAACAGTGCCATCGCCATGTTTGTCGTGGGCACGATCCTGGCAGATGTGGATGTGCGGACCATTGTCAACCGCCATTCTCTGTATTACTGTTCCGTAAGGCTGCTGCTGCTGCCGCTGGCAACATTGCTTTGCGGACGGATGCTCGGCCTTGGTGAGGCGGCTCTCGGTGTCAGTATCCTGATGATGGGGATGCCTGCCGGTGCTACCATGTCCATCTTTCCCGCTGTCTACGGCGGAGACGCGGCGCTCGGCACAAGATGCGTGGTGTTGTCCACACTGCTTTCGATGCTGACGCTGCCGCTCTGGATCTATGGGCTGAGATTTTTACAATGAAGAGGAATCGAAAGGGGAGCTGTGAAAAATGGCGATCATTTTTTCACAGCTCCCTTTTCAGATGTTTACAGATCAGGTCTTCTGCGGCAGTCCGGCCGCAGGGATGGATTCCACGGCAACGGAAGGAGAACCGCACCGCTTTCGGCCGCACAGCACCATGGCATCAGCCCATCACAGCTCCTTCTCTTTCAGTATGCTTTACAGGCATATCGAACCGTTCCCGGCAGGTATTGGATATTCCCTCTTTCTCTTTTTATAATGGAATGGCAGTTCTGTGATATTTTAAAGAAAGAGGCTGAGATCATGAAAATGCTTGTCGTCTATTATTCCTGGTCAAACGGCAATACGGAACGGATTGCCAAAGCACTGGCCAGTTCCTGCAATGCCGATCTGCTCCGCCTTGAGACGGAAAAACCATATGAAGGGACATACAACGAAGTGGTCGATCAGGCCCTGGATGAAACAAAACGCGGCTGGAAGCCAGCATTGAAGCCGCTGGACAAAAAACTGTCCGGCTATGATACGATTGCCGTCGGGACGCCGACCTGGTGGTATACCATGGCACCTGCAGTTCTGACCTTTCTTTCTCAGGCCGATCTTGCCGGCAGGACGGTGATCCCTTTTATGACCAATGCGGGCTGGCCCGGCCATGTCATCAAGGATATGACGCGGATCATCACTGACCGGGGCGGTTCCGTCAAGGCTCCGTTCGAAGTGACGTTCGACAGTGAGGGGGGCAGCCGGATGCAGACTGAACCGGCTGCGGTCGAAGCCTGGATCAGGTCCCTCGGGCAGAAGCCGTAAGCTGCATCACTGCTGCTGAGAGTAAATGGAGATATGACTGCGTCGGGTCTTTCCTGGCACGCAAAAGGAGCTGTGAAAAAATGAGCAGAGTCATTTTTTCACAGCTCCTTTTCACATGGTTACAGACTGAGGTCTCTGCGGCAGCCCCGGATTAGAACTGGCAGATGAATCCGAGGAGAGCAGTCCTGCCATAAGCCGGGCAGTCGCCGAGCGTGCGGGACCCGACATCTTCATAGGATTCGTCGAGAAGGTTGCGCAGCTTCAGATAGGAGCTCCAGTGAGCATTGAACCTGTAGTTGAAGTTGGCATCGAGGGTATGGCTGTTTCCGGTATACCAGCCTCTGTCGCGGCCCCACTGGGAGACGAAGAGCAGGCTGTTGGTCCAGCGGGCATCCTTATAAGTCAGGCCCGTTTTAAAGGTGTGAGGTGCCACTTCATCCGTATACTGGGGATCGATGTCTCCGCCGTATGTCGTATCCGTCCTGGTCCAGGCATAGGAAGCGGACAGGCTGTATTTGGGACTGAACTGTTCTTCATAAGTCAGCTGGATCCCGTCCTTGTTCTGGCTTTCCATATTTTTTGGAGTCCAGATCCCGGCGTCGCGGTACCAGACGATAGGATTGTTGATATGGGAAATAAAGGCATTGGCCCCCAGCGTGGTGCGCTGGTTCGGTTTGTAGCGGATCCCGCCGTTCCATTTCAGGCCTTTTTCCGGCTGCAGGCCCGGATTTCCCCTGATCTTGAAGGTTCCGTCCGAATCCCGGTTATAGTTGTTGTAGAAGAGTTCATCGAGAGTTGGCACGGAATAGATGCGCTGCACGGAACCGTAGAAGGTAAGCTTTGCATCAGGACGGTATTCCAGGGCATCTGCAAAGACATATTCGTTGTCAAAGCGTGTATTGTGGTTCAGCAGGGACGTACTTTCCAGAGTCAGCTTGCCGTACCGTTCCTTCATGGTGACGAATGCGGAAAGGTTGCTGACGCCGGCATTATAATTCTTGGCAAAATTGTGTTCATCCAGCAGGTTCTGCTCCGTGTCGAGGGACGTGTGGCGCCAGGTGGCACCCGCCGTCAGGGAGAAATTCCGTCCGAGCTGCCAGCCGTCACGCCAGTCCAGACCGTTCGTACGGGCTTTCCAGCGGCTGTAGCTGGGCAGTTCATCCTGCTCTTCCGTTCCGGCTGGATAATATGAATCAGCCTGATTGTAGTAATGATAGAGCGAAACATAAGCCGGGTTTTCCGTATCTTCCTTGTAGTTGTAGGTCAGGGACAGATTGTTGGCGAGTTTCTCCGCCTCGTAGTCCTCGCTGTGGCTGTCCCAGTAGGAACGGCCCAGCCAGAGGCCGCGGCTGTTGCTGAAGTGGGCATACGTAAAGCTCAGCGAGGTGGAATCCGTGAACTGCCGGTCGATACGGTAGTACATTTCCCTGCGGTTATGCGCCGAATCGGGCATGGTATGCCGGCTGCCTGCAGCATCCCGGTAATGGAGGGCATCCAGATTATAGCGTCCGCCCGTACCAAGCCAGCTCCAGCCATCGGCACTGCCTTCCAGCGTGGCTTCCCAGCGCCAGGCTTTGTAGGGCCCGCGGGCTCCCTCGAACTGGAACTTGTGGTCCCTGCCCTTCCGTGTGATGATATTGATGGCTCCGCCCGGCGTATCATAATTCAGATAAGCGCCGTCGGCGGCACCATGGATGATCTCGATGCGGTCAACAGCCGTGACAGGGACGGCCATATCGAGGTCATAGGTGCTGCGGCCGTTGGTGAGCCCGCTTTCCAGGTTCATGCGGCGGCCGTCGATGAATACGGCGACCCGTTCATCGCCATCGATGCGGACGACCCGCTGGGACGTATTGAAGGCACCGCCTGTGACCGTGACGCCGGATGCGTATTTGAGTGCTTCTCCCACGCTTTCATAGTGATTGTCGGCGATTTCCTGCTGCGTGATGACCGTGACTCCGGCCATGACAGGCGCGAGCGCTGTATTGGCTGCGGCACTGTGGGCGTCGGTCACGGGGGTTTCCTTATCTGTTCCTGTGCCGACCAGCACCGGTGCCGCTGTTTTCCGGACGGTGGCTTTTTCGGCATGGGTCTTTTCTGCAGCGCCGGCTGCCGCTTCTGTCTTTGCCGGTCCGGTCTCCCAGGATGCGAGAGCAAGGACGGCAAGGAGGATGGACAGGACTCTGCTGTTTGCTGAAATCTGCATGATTCTCTCCTCTTTTGCGGATCTGCCTGTAACAGTGAAATGGATATCCGGGGAATTTTCCCTTTCTTGATTATAGACGTTTTCCGGAACAGAAGAAATGGGAATCTGCTTTGTTGCTGATCATGACGGGAAAGCTGACGGACGGGAAAGAAACTTGCTGGAAGTTCCCGTTTTTCCAGTTTCCGGAGTATGGTACAATGGGATTTGTTTTGGGAAAGGAGAAGTGGCTCATGAAAAAAATCAGGATCGCTGTGACGGGCCGTACCCTCAATTTAAAAAATGATGAACCGACCTATGCCCATGCCCCCTATGTCCCCCGTGATGTGATCACTATCCTGGGAAAACTTGGCACGATCCCCCTGGTGCTTCCCGATACGGCCGAAGCTTCCGGTGAGGATTATGTGGATCTCTGCGATGGTCTGCTCCTGCCGGGCGGCGCGGATGTGGATCCCGTCTTCTACGGGGAAGAACCGGAATGGAAAATCGGCAGTACTGATTATAAAGTGGACCGCTTCGAGATCGATGTGATCCGGGCTTTTTACAGGGCGGGCAAACCCATTTTTGGAATCTGCCGCGGGATCCAGGTACTGAATATCGCTCTGGGAGGGACGGTCTATCAGGATCTGCAGACGGATCTGCCTGCCGCGTCCATCCGCCACGCCCAGGGAGCTTTCGGGGCCTATCCCACCCACCATGTCCGCCTGGAAAAAGGCAGTGCCCTGTATGCGGCGCTGGGGCCCGTGGCATATGTCAATTCCCGTCATCATCAGGCGCTTAAAAAAGTTGCCGCAGGTCTCTGCGTCACGGCCAGGGCAGCCGACGGCGTCATTGAAGGCGTGGAGTCCGCCAGCCGTCAGGTGGTCGCTGTACAGTGGCATCCGGAAAATATGTGGCAGGATCATCCGGAAATGCGCCGGCTTTTCGAGGATTTTGTGGAAAGGGTCCGGAAAACAGCTGAAAAGGGATAGGGGCTATGGCTGCGGGCTGGAAAAGAAGGAGTGGAGCGGGGAAAATCAGTTGACACGTCAGGACCCTTAGCATATAATGTTATGAGCTGTCAAATGATTTCTTATATAGATTTTGGCAATACCTTACGATGGACAGGAGGGTGAAGATATGAAGAGGACCTTTCAACCGAACAATACGAGGAGAAAAAGAACTCACGGCTTCAGAGAAAGAATGAAGACCCTGGGTGGTAAGCAAGTCTTAAAAAGAAGACGCGCAAAAGGCAGAAAGAAATTATCTGCTTAATGCATGAGATGGGCCGCCTGTTGCGGCCTATTTTACTCTAATGAGGCAGGTGCCAAACGGTTTGAAAGAGCAGGCAGATCCCGTAAGATATACTTATACCCGGCAGATGCGGGTCAAAAAGCACGAACAGTTCCAGAAAATCCATGAAGAAGGGAAATGCGTAGTGGACGCCTATGGTGTCTTCTATATCCTTCCCTCGCCTACTGGATGCTGTCAGCTGGGAACGGCTGTGGGAAAGCGGCTCGGACATGCGGTGCTCCGGAACAGGATCAAAAGGCGGATGCGGGAAACATTCCGCCGCCAGCAGGGACGGATCAAATGCCCTGTTTCCATTGTCTGGGTGGCACGCGGCCGTTTGGCCCGGGCTCCTTTTACCATGTATGAAAAAGTGTTCATCCGTCTGGCTGGAAAGGCTGGACTCCTTGCCTGAAGCAGGGAGTGCAGTGCTGTAAAAGACAGATTTCTGTTTTTTTCGAGCAGTCTGTTCTTTGTTTTTTGCAGGATTGCTGTATATGTGTATAAAATCGGGCTGTCCGCTGCTGTCCCTGCCGCCCCTGGTCCGGGGCACGGCCGGCAGTACCGCGCTTTATCTTCCCGGAAGATAGAACGTCCGGATCTGACCCGTTGTCTTGAACCATTGTATCCTTGGAATCCGGAGAGGCTTTATGAAGACGATCGCAATTGCCCTGATCCGTTTTTATCAGGTATGTATTTCACCGCTGTTCCTTCCCCACTGCAGGTTCATTCCGACCTGTTCCCAGTACGCGCTGGAAGCGGTGGAAAAGTATGGTTTTCTGAAGGGTTCCTGTCTGGCTGTCAAGAGAATACTGAAATGTCATCCCTTCCATAAAGGCGGGTATGACCCTGTGCCCTGAAAGGGCAGGAGAAAAGGAGAGTTATATTGGAATTCCTGAGTTCGTTGGTAGGGAAGGTTGTCGCCTTCATTTATGAATTGACCCGCGCCCTGGGAGAACCCAGCTATGGTCTGGCCATCATCATCATGACGATCCTCATCAAGATCATTCTCTATCCGCTGACCAAGCGCCAGATTGCTTCCACCAAGGCCATGACCCGCATCCAGCCCAGGATGAAGGAACTGCAGATGCGGTACCGCGACGATAAGATGAAGCTGAATGAGGAACTTTCCAAACTGTATAAAAAGGAAGGCGTCAATCCTCTGGCAGGCTGCCTGCCTCTTATCATCCAGATGCCCATCATGATCGGTATCTTCTACGGAATCCGTGATTTCAACTATGAGGGGCCGGCCAATTTCCTGTGGATGAGCAGCATCGGTGATCCCGATCCTTATTATATCCTGCCCATTTTGTCCGCTCTTACGACTTTTATCCAGTCGAAACAGACCATGCCCCCGTCCGATAACCCGTCCGGTAAGATCATGCTGTATTTCATGCCGCTCTTCATCGGTTATATCAGCTTGAAGTTCCCGGCAGGCCTGGTACTGTACTGGGTAGTCATGAATATCATGCAGATTGCACAGCAGTTCTTTATGGACCGTGCGGGCAAAAAGAATTGACATGGCGTTTGTGCCATAAGACGAGGAGGCTGCAGGAAAATGAAAAGCGTTGAAAAAACAGCCAAAACAGTGGATGATGCAGTCCGGGCCGCTTTGGATGAACTCGGAGCAGCAAAGGACCAGGTGACTGTAGAAGTCCTGTCGGAAGGCAAGGGTTCGCTGTTCGGCCTGTTTGGACGGGATGCCAAAGTCCGCGTAACTTTGAAGGAAGCGGCTGAAGAAACAACAGAACCTGCTGCGGCAGCAGTCCCTGAAGCGGAACCGGAAGCTGCCGGTCCGGAAGCGGACGCACCGAAAGCGGATGCACCGGAAGCCAAAGCCCCTGCTGCCGATCCGCAAAAAGCCGGGGCTGAAGAAGAAGCCAGCCGGCAGGAAACAGCAGCGCAGGCAAAAGCGTTCCTGGAAGAGATTGCAAAAGCCATGGGCATGGATCTCATCATTGAAAAATTCGTCAATCGCAAAGATGGCGACATCCTGCTCAAACTGCATGGCGAAGGCCTGGGCGTCCTCATCGGCAAACACGGCCAGACTCTCGATGCACTGCAGTATCTGACCAATCTGGCTGCCAACAAAGGCCGGAAAGACTGGAACCGCGTGATCCTGGATGCGGAAAACTATCGCCAGCGCCGCCGGGAAACGCTGGAAAAACTGGCACGTCATCTGGCTCAGCGCGTGAAACGGTCCGGCAGGAAAGCGATGCTGGAACCGATGAACCCGTATGAACGGAAAATCGTCCATATGAGCCTGCAGAACGACCCGGAGGTCACCACCTACAGCGAAGGTGAGGAACCGTACCGCAAAGTGATCATCGATTTGAAATAAGAAAAAGCAGCAATGCTCCGGACCTCCTGTTCGGAGCTTTTTTTTGGAGGAATTATGGACGATACCATCAGTGCGATTGCCACAGCCCTTGGCGTGGGAGCCATCGGCGTAATCAGGATCAGCGGCCCGGAAGCGCTGCAGATTGCCGGCAGTATATTCCGCGGGCGCACTCTCCTCTCCCGGGAACGGGCCCGTTATATGACTTATGGGCATATCGTAGATGATCAGGATGGAATCATTGATGAAGTCCTGGCTGTCTATATGCCGGGACCGCATTCGTATACGGGGGAAGACGTCGTGGAGATCCAGTGCCACGGCGGCCGGGAAGCGCTGCAGGAAATCCTGAGACTGACTTTTGCCCACGGCGCCCGGATGGCTGAACCGGGGGAATTTACCAAGCGGGCGTTCCTGAACGGGCGCATCGACCTGGCGGAAGCGGAGGCCGTCATGGATATCATCACGGCCAAAAGCAGACGTGCCCTGATGGCGGCCAACCGCGGACACCGGGGAGCCCTGTCCCGCAAGATCCGGACGATCCGTACCAGCCTGCGTCAGCTGATTGTCCATCTGGAAGCTGTTATCGACTATCCCGAAGATGATATTGAAGAAGTGACGTATGATCATGCTGCGGCAGTCCTCCGGCAGTGCTGCGATGACCTGGAAGCACTTGTCCGGGAGGGCGCGACGGGACGGATCCTGCGTGAAGGCCTGCGGATTGCCATTGTCGGCCGGCCGAACGTGGGCAAATCCAGCCTGCTGAACCGTCTGCTCCAGGCTGACCGGGCCATTGTCTCTTCCATTCCCGGGACGACACGCGACGTGATCGAGGAACAGATGACTCTTGACGGGATCCCTCTTGTCCTGACTGATACGGCGGGACTCCGGAAGACCGACGACTATGTGGAACAGATCGGCGTGGAACGGTCCCGTACCATCCTGGAGAATGCCGAACTTGCCCTTGTCCTGGTGGATGGATCCCGGCCTCTCACAGAGGAGGATCGGGCTCTTCTGAACGGTGTCAGGGAAAGGCCTCATCTGATCCTTGTCAATAAAGCGGATCTGCCGGCAGTGGTGGATGTGGCCGCGCTGCAGGAGGAATACGGGAAATCATGCTGTTTCCCTGTTTCTGTCAGGACCGGCGAAGGCATGGACAGGGCCAGTGATTTCCTGAAACATTTTGTCTGCGGTGAAGGAACGGACGAAGCCCTCGGAACCATGACACAGAATGCACGCCAGCAGACGCTCCTGCAGTCCGCTCTGGGGCATCTGAAGGCCAGCCTCGCTGATGCAGAGCAGCAGCTTCCCTATGACTGCCTGACCATCGACCTGACCGAAATCCTGCACGAGCTGGGAGAAATCACAGGCGAAGATGTGCCCGACGAAATCATCAACGAAATCTTTGCGCAGTTCTGCGTTGGGAAATAAGGAACTCTCCGATTGGATTCAGGGTTCCCCGCAAATACCAGGAGGATAAAGAAAACATGATCGTAGTAGATCATTATGATGTAGTCGTGGTCGGCGCCGGACACGCCGGCTGCGAGGCTGCCCTGGCGGCAGCACGGATGGGTCAGAAGACACTTCTTGCCACGCTGTCCATGGATAATATCGCCCTTATGCCCTGCAATCCGTCCGTGGGCGGACCGGCAAAGGGTCATCTGGTCCGGGAAATCGACGCTCTGGGTGGTCAGATGGGGATCAGCGCCGATGAAGCCTGCATCCAGATGCGGATGCTCAATACAGGGAAAGGATATGCTGTGCAGGCACTTCGTGCCCAAGCGGACAAACCCCTGTATCATACCATCATGAAAGAGGTTGTGGAAAATCAGGAGCGGCTGGATGTGAAGCAGCTCATGATCGATAAACTGCTCATCAAAAATGGTGCTGTCCAGGGCGTGGAAGCAGAAACCGGGGAGGTTTTCGAAGCGGATTGTGTGATCCTGGCAACGGGAACGTATCTGCGCGGCCGTATCCTGTACGGCGAGGTCGCCTATATGGCCGGCCCGAATGGACAGCGTTCCGCTCTGAAGCTTACGGATTCCCTGAAACAGGCAGGACTCGACCTGATGCGTTTCAAGACAGGGACTCCGGCCCGTATCGACCGCCGCTCCATTGATTTTTCCCGGACAGAACCGCAGTACGGTGACGAAACCCTCCGCAATTTCTCTTTCATCAGCCCGATTACCCACCGTGAGCAGGTTCCCTGTTATCTTACGTATACCAATCCGCGGACGCATAAGATCATCCGGGACAATTTGAACCGGAGCTGTATGTTCAATGGGACGATCGAGGGGGTCGGGCCCCGGTACTGCCCAAGTATAGAATCCAAGATTGTGCGTTTTGCCAATAAGGACCGGCACCAGCTCTTCCTGGAGCCGGAAGGGCTGCGGACGAATGAAGTCTATGTCCAGGGCATGAGCTCTTCCCTGCCGGCTGAGATCCAGGTGGCTTTTATGCAGACGATTCCCGGTCTGGAACACTGCAGGATGATGCGGGCAGGATATGCAATCGAATATGACTGCCTGGATCCGCTGCAGCTCAAGGCCAGTCTGGAACATAAACAGATCAGCGGTCTTTTCAGTGCCGGCCAGTCCAACGGGACAAGCGGCTACGAGGAAGCAGCTGCCCAGGGCCTCATCGCGGGCATCAATGCAGCCCGTAAACTGCAGGGAAAGCCGCCCCTGATCCTGGGACGCAGCGATGCCTATATCGGTGTCCTGATCGATGACCTCGTCACCAAGGGCACACAGGAACCGTACCGGATGATGACGAGCCGTGCCGAATACAGGCTTCTGCTCCGGCAGGACAATGCCGATCTGCGGCTGACCCAGAAGGGACGGGATGTAGGCCTGGTGACGGATGAACGCTATGCGGCGTTCACGGAAAAGCGAGATGCCATCGAACGGACACTTTTTGATCTGTCCAGACGGAACCTGGCTCCTTCGGAGGAAAATCAGGCCAGGATCGTGGCCATGGGTTCCGTGCCTTTGAAATCTTCCATCAATATGCTGGATCTGCTGCGCCGGCCCGAAATCACCTATGAAAAACTGCAGCGGGCCTTTGACCTGCCTCCCCTGCCCGCAGTCACAGCGGACGAAATCAATGTGCAGGTCAAATATAAGGGATATATCGATAAGCAGAAACAGGAAGTGGAACGGGCCCTGAAACTTGAGAACAAACTCCTGCCCGACGATATCGATTATACACAGATGCATGAACTGTCCTCGGAAGCCATGGAAAAGCTGAGCAAACAGCGTCCTCTTTCGATTGGCCAGGCAAGCCGGATTTCAGGCGTATCCCCTGCCGATATCAGCGTACTGATGATCTATCTGGAGGCGGGGCGCCGTAAAGGAGAAGAAGCATGAGCTATAGCGAAACGCTGCGGCAGGGTATGGAAGCGATCGGCTGCCCGCTGACGGAGGAGCAGACTGCCCGCTTCGAGCGCTACAAGGATCTGCTCCTGGAAGTCAACCAGAATCTTAATCTGACGGCTATCACCGATCCTGATGAAGTTGCGCTGAAGCATATGGTCGATTCCCTTACAGTCTATGATCCAGCCCGTTTCCATAACCGGACGGTTGCTGATGTCGGGACGGGTGCTGGTTTTCCCGGGCTGCCGCTTAAGATATACGATTCCACGATGCGGCTGACACTCATCGATTCGCTTGCCAAACGGCTCCATTTTCTGGAAACTGTTGTAGCTGATCTGGGGCTCGGCCAGGTACGGTGTGTCCATGCCCGGGCCGAAGAAGCCGGCCGTGACGCAAAACTGCGGGAAAAATTCGATGTGGTCGTGGCAAGGGCCGTGGCCCCCATGCCGGTCCTTGCCGAGTACTGCCTGCCGCTGGTACGGGTCGGGGGTGTCTTCTATGCCATGAAAGGCAGCAAAGGTATGGAAGAAACAGAAGAAGGACGGCAGGCGATTTCCATCCTGGGCGGCAGGATTACGGATATCCGGAATCTGATGCTGCCGGGACTGACGGATAAGCGCTATATCATCACCGTCGAAAAAGTAAAACCCACCGGCAGCCAGTATCCCCGCCGCCCCGGTGTGGCATCAAAGAAGCCCCTTGCAGTTAAAAAGAAATAAAGGGAAATACTAAAATATATGGACAGGAAGTTATCAGGGACTGCCGCTTGCGGCAGTCCCTGATGCTGTAACGGTACCATCTGTGAGGAACATCCGTGCTCAGCGGACGGGATAGTTTTGTGTGTCCTCTCCTTCTCGGCCGGGAAAACGCCGTCCCGGATGTTTTCCGGAAGGGCTGCCGCTGTCTTTTCCGATACTGCAGCGAAGCCGCAGGCATCCGGATAAAGGATGGGAACCGCAGGCTGCAGAGTATCCCGGGACCGTCCGCGGAATTGTTTTTGTACGGCCGGAATGTCCGCGTGGAACTGACGGACAGCTTTGCGGGCATCCGCTGCTGCAGATGCAGCACAGCTGTAAAGTATGCTATCCAGGGACTTTCGGCCAGGACGGAGCCATTCCCGGCAGGAATGAAAATGCCCCCGGAACGGGCAGCACAGCTGATCGGGTGTTTCCGCTGTGTAAGGATATCCTGACAGAGCGCAGCCCGGAACGGTCCCTGTATCTCACTTCCATACTCCGTGCAGGCATTTTCTCCGGCATATCCGGGCCTGTCTCTGCGGTCTGAAGACCGCCTGCTTTCAGGTCGGAAAAGCGGCAGCTGCCTGATCCGGCTTCGGAAGGGATGTGACAGAAGGTGCGGCACTGCGCCGATGGCAGATGTTCCACGTGAAACATCTGTTTTCCGTTCTGCCGGCAAGACCTGCAGCACGGGGACAAACGTGCACAGGATATAGACTTTATTATTACAGGAGAAAATAAAGTTACATATCAGGATGAATAAATATTCAAAAAAAAGAGACCACGGTTGTGTCCTTCAGAGACCATGCCTGCAGCAGCCGGAGCAAACCGCTGACAGCCGACATCAAGCAGAAACGATTGGACTGCGGTGCCGGATGCCCGGGATAAGCCCGGCAGCGGAGACAATCTGGAAATAACAGGCTGCTGCCGGGTATCCGGCCACAGGCGCTGCAGAAAAAATGATCTGCCGCGCCGCAGGTGCGCCGAAGGTGCGGAGCCATGTTCCTGCATACGAGTTGTCCGTACCTGCTTCCTGTGAGGCCGTAAGCCTTGTTTCAGCGGACGGGAAAATCTTTCTGTACATCCGGTCCTGCGTTATGGGAACACGGTCTCCCCTGTTTTCTCCCGGCACAGGAAAGGAGCTGTACTGATCTTCCTGCGGCCTGCTGATTTTTTTTTTTTTTTTTTTTTGCAGCGGCTGTGGATGCGCCTTTCCCGTTCCTGATGTTATTTTCTTTT
>OMYF01000053.1 GCA_900315205.1 uncultured Acidaminococcus sp. | reverse complement strand
TTTTGTATAACAATCAACGCGCACCCGCATAGCGGGTGGTTCTCTGTCTCGTTTGCTCCCTATTCGGTCGCAAAACTCGACCGGCTAAAGCCAATAAAAAAGCTGCAGCCTGCGCCAACCGGTGCGCTGCAGCTTTTGCACAAATCATCAATGATGGAACAGCCTGCGTCCCGTCATGCACATCACAATCCCATACTTGTCAGCCGTCTCGATCACCTGGGCGTCGCGGATGGAACCGCCCGCCTGGGCCACATACTGGACACCGCTGCGGTGCGCCCGCTCGATGTTGTCGCCGAACGGGAAAAAGGCATCGGAACCCAGGGATACACCCGTGTTGCCGGCGATCCAGGCTTTCCGTTCCTCCCGGGTCATCGGTTCCGGTTTCTCCGTAAAGAGCGTCTGCCAGATGCCGTCAGCCAGCACATCATCCGCATCATCGGACAGATAGACGTCGATGGTGTTGTCACGGACTGGTTTGGGGAGATCCGGCTTGAAGGGCAGGGAAAGGGCCTTCGGAGACTGGCGCAGCCACCATTTGTCAGCCTTGTCCCCGGCAAGGCGCGTGCAGTGGACGCGGGACTGCTGTCCGGCACCGACGCCGATGGTCTGGCCGTCCTTGACATAGCAGACCGAATTGGACTGGGTATATTTCAGCGTGATGAGCGCAATGAGCAGATCCCGTTTCGCTTCCGGCGGAAGTTCCTTGTTCTTCGTCGGGATATTGCGGAGGCAGTCCTCCGTGATCGGATCCTGGTTGCGGCGCTGTTCGAACGTGATGCCGAAGACTTCCTTCGTCTCCATCTCCGCCGGCACATAGGCAGGATCGATCTGGATGATGTTGTAATTGCCCTTCTTCTTCGTCTTCAGGATGGCAAGGGCTTCGTCCGTATATCCCGGGGCGATCACACCGTCGGATACTTCGTGTTTCAGGACCTGCGCCGTGGACTCGTCGCAGAAATCGGAAAGCGCCACGAAATCACCAAAAGAGGACATCCGGTCCGCGCCGCGGGCCCGGGCATAGGCAGAAGCCAGCGGGGACAGTTCACAGCCTTCCAGATGGTACACTTTTTTCATCTTGTCATCGAGCGGGGATGCCACAGCGGCACCGGCCGGCGAGACATGCTTGAAAGACGCGGCTGCCGGAAGGCCCGTAGCTTTCTTCAGTTCCTTCACAAGCTGCCAGCTGTTCAGGGCATCCAGGAAATTGATGTATCCCGGTCTGCCGTTCAGGACCATCAGTGGCAGATTGCCGCCATCTTTCATATAGATGGATGCGGGCAGCTGGTTCGGGTTGCAGCCGTATTTCAAGTTGAGCTTTTTCATGCGATTTCCTCCCTTATAAAGAAAAGGACCGGCCTTGGGTCCCTTTCGCCCAGACGGTCGGCTGACTTGGGTCACGCTCCCTGTGGGTACTCCCACTTCCGTCAGTCACATGACCTGATATCAAAATTATAATATGTCTGTCCGGCACTGTCAAACAGGAAGGCCCGCCCGTTCGAATCCGGGCAGATCCGGGCCTTGCCCTTCCCTCAGATCCGCGGTAGACTGATAGGGACAGCCTGCCCGAGGCAGGCCCTCAGTTACGGAAAGGAAGGCTCCTATGGAAATCTGTACACTCTGTCCCCGCGAATGCGGCGTGAAGCGGCCGCTGCACAAAAATGATCCCGGCCGTCCCGGCTTCTGCCGGAGTCCCTGGCTTCCCCAGGCCGCCCGCGCAGCTCTGCATTTATGGGAAGAACCCTGTCTCAGCGGGAAAAACGGCAGCGGCGCCGTATTTTTTTCCGGCTGCACCCTGCGCTGCGTCTTTTGCCAGAACAGCATCATCAGTTCTGAGAACAAGGGCTGGGAAGTCACGCCGGAAGCGCTGCGCCGGATCTACCAGGACCTGATCTCCCAGGGAGCGCACAACATCGACCTCATCACGGCAACGCAGTTCATCCCCATGATCCTGGAGTCCCTGAAGGATCCCCTCCCCGTCCCCGTCGTCTTCAATACGGGCGGCTACGAAAAGAAGGAGACCCTGCGCCTCCTGGAGGGAAAGGTCCAGATCTACCTGCCGGACCTGAAATATGTGGACGACAGCCTTGCCCTCCGCTACAGCAATGCGCCCCGTTATTTCGAGACCGCTGCAGACGCCATCCGCGAAATGTACCGTCAGACCGGTCCCTACAAACTGGACAAGGACGGCATCATGCAAAAAGGCGTCATCATCCGCCATCTGATCCTGCCCGGCCATACGGACGACAGCAAACGCGTCATCGACTGGGTGGCCAAAACGTTCAGACCCGGAGAAGTCATGTTCAGCCTGATGCGGCAGTACATCCCTTGCGGCCGGGCCGACGAGTTCCCGGAAATCGATCGGACCCTGACGGACGAAGAATATAATGAAGTGGAATCGTATCTCTTTGCCAGCGGCATCGAGGACGGTTTCGTCCAGGAAGAACCTTCAGCGGATGAAAAATACATCCCCGCCTTTGACGGAACGGGGATCATAAAGGAGCTGTGAAGCCACAGGCCCTGCTGCATGTCTGGACGGATGAGCGTCCGCACCCCTGCCGGCCCTGCTCCTGGCAGCAAAAAAAGACTGTGACGGACTGCATTCCAGTCCACCACAGTCTTTCTGATTTTTTAAAAGCGGAAATTACAGCGCAGCCTTGGCCGTTTCCACGAGCTTTGCAAAAGCAGCAGCATCGTTGACAGCCATGTCTGCCAGGACTTTGCGGTCCAGTTCCACACCGGCCTTGGTCAGGCCGCAGATGAAACGGCTGTAGCTCAGGCCGTTTGCACGGGTAGCGGCATTGATGCGGGCGATCCAGAGCTGACGGAATTCGCGCTTCTTGGCTCTTCTGTCACGGCGGGCATACATCAGGCCCTTCATGACCGTTTCATTTGCTTTCTTGAAGAGCTTGCTCTTGGAACCTCTGTAGCCGGCAGCCAGCTTCAGGATATGTTTATGACGTCTGTGGGCAGTTACACCAACTTTAATTCTAGCCATTGTCTATCTCCTCCTTGACTTTCTTTGCGCTTATGCGTACGGCAGCATCTTTGCTACGCGTTCATGATCCGTCTTGTGGACCAGGGCAGCCTTGCGCAGGTTTCTCTTGCGGGTAGGAGACTTGTGCTCCAGGATATGGCTCCGGAAAGCCTTGGCACGCTTGAATTCGCCAGAAGCGGTAGCTTTAAAACGTTTCGCAGCAGATCTGCGGGTTTTCATCTTAGGCATAATTGGACATCCTCCTTATTATTTGGAACTCTTCGGGGCAACGATCATGACCATGTTGCGCCCTTCGAGTTTCGGCTTTCTTTCGACAACTGCAATATCCTGCAGCTGAGCGGCCATTTTATTCAGCAGCTCCTCACCCAGTTCAGGATGGGAAAGTTCCCGGCCGCGGAACATTATCGTTGCCTTGACCTTGTCGCCGCCCTCAAGGAACCGGATGGCATTCTTGGTCTTCACATCAAAGTCATGCTGCTCGATGCGGATACGCAGTTTGACTTCCTTAACGTCGATGACTCTCTGACGCTTGCGGGCTTCTTTTTCACGCTTCTGCTGTTCATACTGGTATTTGCCATAGTCCATGATACGGCACACCGGCGGCTTTGCCTTGGGAGCGATCTCCACCAGATCCAGATGACGTTCAGCAGCCAGCTCAAGAGCCTGGGCAATCGGCATGATTCCAAACTGTTCACCGTCTGCAGAATTGACGCGGACTTCTCTTACACGGATTTCCTGATTGATCCGCAATTCACCTTTTGCTATGACTGTTCACCTCCGAACATGACAACCCGCTTTGCATAAAAAAACGGGCGAACCGAAGTCCACCCGTTCACTGACATTATCAATGACCCTGTCGAGCTCTGGCCGCAAGGTGAGAAGCAGGTGGCTTCTACTTGGATTACTTTGCTATTCTACTACACAGCCCTGATAATGTCAAATCTTTTATTTCTTTTCTTTGATTTCTTTCTGCAGCTTTTCGATGAAAGCATCCACCGGCATGGCACCCAGTTCGCCATCGCCGCGGCTGCGGACGGAAACCGTGCCGTCATTGACTTCTTTTTCGCCGATGATCAGCATGTACGGTACTTTCCTGACCTGTGCTTCACGGATCTTGTAGCCGATCTTTTCATTGCGGTCATCCAGATGGACACGGATGTTCAGTGCTGCCATCTTGTCCACGACGGACTTGGCATAGTCATTGAACTTGTCCGTGATCGGCATCACGCGGACCTGTTCCGGAGCGAGCCAGGCAGGGAATGCGCCGGCATAGTTCTCGATCAGGATACCGATGAAACGTTCGATGGATCCGTACACGACGCGGTGGATCATGACCGGACGGTGCTTCTGGCCGTCCTCACCCGTATAGGTCAGGTTGAATTTCTCCGGCAGCAGCATATCCAGCTGGATCGTGCCGCACTGCCAGGTACGGCCGATGGAATCCTTCAGATGGAAGTCGATCTTCGGGCCGTAGAAAGCGCCGTCGCCTTCGTTGATGACATACTTCAGACCGAAGTCATCCATGGCCTTCTTCAGGGCGTTCGTCGTCATTTCCCAGGTGGCATCGTCACCCATGGAGTTGTCCGGACGGGTGGACAGTTCCGCATGGTAGCTCAGGCCGAAGGTTGCGTACACTTCGTCGAAGAGGCGGATCGTTTCCTGGATGACGTCTTCGATCTGGTTCGGCATCATGAAGATATGGGCATCATCCTGAGTGAAGCAGCGGACGCGGAAGAGGCCGTGCAGGGCGCCGGACAGTTCATGTCTGTGCACGAGGCCCAGTTCGCCGACACGCAGCGGCAGGTCACGGTAGGAATGCGGTTCATTGGCATAGACCAGCATGCCGCCGGGGCAGTTCATCGGTTTGATGGCATAGTCTTCGTTGTCGATCTTGGTGAAGTACATGTTTTCCTTATAATGATCCCAGTGTCCGGACATTTCCCAGAGCTGGCGGTTCATAATCATCGGGGTCATGACTTCATAGTAGCCGTACTTTCTGTGGACTTCTCTCCAGTAATCGATCAGGGTATTGCGGAGGATCATGCCGTTCGGCAGGAAGAACGGGAAGCCCGGGCCGTAATCGCTCAGCATGAAGATGCCCAGCTGCTTGCCCAGTTTGCGGTGATCGCGCTTTTCCGCTTCTTCCATCATATGGAGATACGCTTCCAGATCCTCCTTGCTGGCAAAGGCAGTGCCGTAGATGCGCTGCAGCATCTTGTTGTGTTCATCGCCGCGCCAGTAGGCACCGGCAATGCTCATCAGCTTGAAAGCCTTGACGCGTCCCGTGGATGGGCAGTGAGGACCGGCGCAGAGATCGGTGAAGTCGCCCTGCGTATAGGTGCTGATGACAGCATCTTCGGGCAGGTCTTCGATGAGTTCCACCTTGTACGGTTCGTCCGCTTTCTTGAACATATCCAGAGCTTCCTGTCTGGGCAGTTCTTTGCGGACAAGGGGATAATTGGCCTTGACGATCTTCGCCATTTCTTTTTCGATGGCTTTCAGATCTTCCGGCGTAAATACATGCTCGCTGTCGAGGTCATAATAGAATCCCTTTTCGATGGCAGGGCCGATGGCAAACTTGGTGCCCGGGAAAAGGTGCTGGATGGCCTGGGCCATCACATGGGATGCCGTATGGCGGATGGCATGGAGCCCTTCTTCAGAATCCGGGGTGACAAATTCCACGGACGCATCTTTATCCAGCGTATCGGACAGGTCCTTGTTGACGCCGTCCACCTTGGCAAGCAGGGCTTCTTTGCCCAGCTTCTGATTGAGGCTCTTGGCGAGGTCTTTCAGGGAAATCCCCTGTTCGACTTCTTTCTGGCTGCCGTCCGGCAGTGACACATGGATCATAGACATGAAAAACATCCTCCTTTATACTTTGCCAGGGAAAAATAAAAAGCCCGTCCCACATAGGGACGGGCTCATGCTCGCGGTTCCACCCTGATTGATCCGGCTGAGCCGGATCCTCTCAATGTCTTTAACGCAGGCTTACGATCTGCCTTATTGAGTTCGGCAGATGGTTTGAAGGTGGTTAGCTGTCATTATCCGGATCGTTCTCAGCACCCGATCTCTCTGTGCGGCATTCCTGACAGGTTGTCCTTCGCATGACCGATGGCAATTTTTATTTGTGTCCATTGTATCACGCTGTTTTTATATGTCAAGCGTGGAAAGGAGAAAAATCGGATGGATCCGGTAAAAAACCGGGATCGGCGGGATTTTTTTCATTCCGCCGGCCGGCGGCAGCGTGCTTCGGGTTCCCTTTTGCCGCTGTGCTTCATAAGAAGCAGACAGCATGGCCCGGAGAAGGTATGATGACAATGAGCGGGCCCGTCAGACCGTTTCCGCCGTGCACAGCGCCTCGAGAGCGGGCAGATCCGTAATGGTCAGCCGGCCCCGGGCGGTGGAGAGGATGCCCCGGCGGCGCAAATCGGACAGTTCCCGCGTGATCTGCACGCGGCTCATCCCCAGGGTATCCGCCAGATCCTCCTGGGTCATGGCAAGGCTCCTTTCGGGCCCCAACGGCCGCCGCACCGTCAACAGGTACAGCAGATTGCACAGCTTCACCCGGGACGGGTTGAATTCCTGATGGATCGTTTCAAAAAGGAACAGATTCACATATCTGGAGTACCAGTTGACCACACTTTCCGCAAGGTCCTGATTTTCCCGGAACATGGCCCGGAACTGGGAAATGGTGAATTCCAGCACCTCCACGTCCGAAAGCGCCATGGTGGCCAGCGACAGCTCGATATGGAAGTCTTCCGTATGGTAGCCCGGCAGGAGAGTGCCCGGACCGTGGAAACTGATGATCTTGCGGCGGCCGCTCTCGTGGTCGGAAAAATGCACCGCATCCCCGGACAGATAGTACTGGACCCGGTCATAGGGCTGGCCCGGCTTCCAGAGGTACTCCCCTTTCCGGAACACCTTCCGGAGATGGGGGTGCGAAAGGAAATACGGAAGAAAAGCACTGAAATCATCGGCAAAATAATAACGGGGCATCAGCATAGCAAAACCACACTCCAGAGAGAGGAAACAGCAGCAAAAAAGGGAGGAATCATCATGCTGCACAAAGTCAAAGTCACTGTACTGGATAAAAAACTCTACCCGGAACTGCAGCAGCAGTACTGTGCCGTCCCGGACAGCGGGAAATGTCCCTGCTACAACGTGGGGGACGAATTCATCTTTTACCGGGATGACAAACGGGACGATTTCTGGCACTGCGGCGCCGGCACGCTGGTAAAATCCGGCAAGCCGGATGAAGGCTGCCTGCAGTCCCCCGGCACGGCCCACTGCGGAACAAAGGGCGTCCCCTTCTGCTCTGAAGCCTGGGATGCCATCGCCCGGTACATCTACACCGGTCTCCAGGGCGGTGCCATCATGCACGGCTGGACAAAGGACGACCGGGTCATGATCGCCTGCTGTTCCGACGGCACCCGTCCGGTGATCTTCAAGATCGAGCGGATCGATTACGAAGAAAACGCCTGAACCGGAAAGCAGCCGTTCCCGGAGCAGATTGTGCTTATCATTATAACAGAAAAGCAGCGGCGGGGCAGAAAGGAACCTCCTTTCTGCCCCGCCCCAAAAACCGCCGGTGCAGCAGGTTTTCCTGCCGCGCCGGCGGTCATTTTATGATTCCGCTGCTTTTTCAGTTGGCTTCGTACAGTTCCAGGATCGCACCATCCTTCCAGACGAATGCCAGCCTGTCTTTCGCACCAGCCGGCATGGGCCCGCAGATTACCCGGTCCGCGTCGGCCATGTATTTTTCCAGGTCATCCACCTTATAGGCCACATGAGGGTGTCTGTGGATTTCTTCCGGGAAAGGTGAACCTTCCTCGAATTTCAGATATTCGATCTTATAGTCGTAGTCATCCACATTGCTGACCCAGAATTTTGCGTCTTTATTGTAGGTCATACCGGGCTTCCTGTTGGTGATGGGGATGCCGATATGCATATATTCCGCTGACATGGATAAGCCTCCTTTGGATTTCCACAAAGCAGCTGCCAGTGTGCCCGGTCAGCCTTTGTTCCTGATTTCCTCGTACACTTCCAGGGCCTGTTTGGGCGTATAGGATTCGTGGACGATCTTGCCGATGGCGGCAGCCATCCCCTGCGGGCAGTCGGACTGGAAGATATTGCGTCCCATATCCACTCCGTGGGCCCCGCTCTGGATGGCACGCCAGGCCATTTCCAGCGCTTCCGGTTCCGGCAGTTTCTTCCCGCCGGCAATGACGATCGGGACCGGGCAGGCCGCAGCGACTTTTTCAAAACCTTCGCAGTAGTAGCTTTTTACGATATTGGCCCCATTCTCCGCAAGTACCCGCGTCGCCAGGAGGAAGAATTTTTCCGTGCGTTCCATCTGTTTGCCCACGGCCACGACCCCCAGTGTCGGGATGCCGTAGCGGGCTCCGGCGTCAGCCGTACGAGCCAGAAGCTCCAGGGAACGGGATTCTCCCGGCGCTCCGATAAAGGTCTGCACGGCCATGCAGTCCGCATTCATACGGATCGCGTTTTCGATATCGCAGGCGATCCCGCCGCCGTTTGACATCTCATCATACAGGACCGTGGCGTCGTAGGTCACACGGATGCATTTCGCCTTCTGCATGGTGGGCGGCAGGCAGGCGCGGATGGCCCCCTTCGTCCCCATCAGCACATCCACATAGGGGATCAGCGGAGGGATCGTCACATCGATCCGTTCCAGTCCCGCCGTAGGACCCATGATATAGCCATGGTCGAAGGCAAGCATCACCGTATTGCCCGATTTGGGATTGAACAGCCGGGCCATGCGGTTCTGCATCCCCCAGTCACAGTGGCCGGCCCCTTTCACAGGGAAGACCTCCTGTCTGGGCGGTACATCCAGATGATAATCATGAAGGACTTTTGCAGCTGCGTCAGTCATATATATCCCCTCCTTTTACACCCTGCTGTAAGCAGGCGTATGGCAGGGAGTGTTCCACAGGCGGATGAACTCGTCATCCCATTTTGCGATATTCATCTGGAAACCGGCAGCTTCCTGGACGGTCAGGATCTCGCCCACCATGCTTGCGGCCACTTCGATCCCCCTTGCCTTCAGATATTCGACCGTATCCTTGAAGAGGATCAGCATCTCCATCGTCGTCGTGGCTCCGCATCCGTTGATCATCACAAAGACCTTATCGCCGGCTTTCAGATCCAGTTTGCGGCTCAGTACCGCTGCCACATCGGCCACCGTATCTTTGGCCGACATCATGGGCACCCGCACACCGCCGCCTTCTCCATGCTGCCCGGCGCCGATTTCCATCATATCCGTTTCCCCGAGGTCCCCGAAGGACATGCCGTTCTGCGGATGGGTGGCATCGGTGGCTTTGATGGTGATGGAAGCCATATTGTCCGCATACCGCTGGGCGATCGCTGCCACTTCATCCAGGTTCTTCCCTTCCCGGGCAGCGGCGGCTGCCACATGGTACAGGGCCACGGCTCCGGCCAGTCCGCGCTTGTTGTCTTCGCACTGGTCATTGTACTGTACTTCTTCGCCGGTGATGACCTGGCGGAAATTCAGTCCCGCCTTGCGGGCCATCTTGACAGCCTGTTTGCCTGCCAGCTGGTCGCCCGCATAGTTCAGCGTCAGCAGCAGGACCCCGTGCCCCCGATCGGCCATTTTCATGGCATCAAAGACAAGTTTTGCATTGGGAGCGGCAAAGATATCCCCCACCGCCTGGATGTCGAGCATCCCGCTTCCGACAAAGCCCGCCTGGGCAGGTTCATGGCCGGATCCCCCATAAGCCACGATGGTCACGCGGTCGGCCTTTTCCAGATCTTTGCTGATGACCAGGTGGCCGTCGACGGTCAGGATATCAGGATAGGCCATCCCCAATCCGGTCAGTTCTTCATCCGTGATGGTTTCGGGAGAGTTGATAAATTTTTTCATTTTCATAACAAGTGCCTCCTTGTCTGACAGCCTTTATCGGTGGATTCGTCTTCAGTCCCGGCAGGACGGGTTCAGGACCGGGCCAGGCCTTTAAAGAAGCAGGCCATGGAAAGAGCGCCCGCATCCGGCGTACCGATTGTCTTTGCCCCGTAACTTTTGGCCCGGCCGAATTTGGAAACAAACTGTTTGCTCGCTTCAGCTCCCTTTTCGGCAGCTTCGGCAGCCGCGGCAAACAGCCCGTCCTCACTCTGTCCCGTATAGGCCGTGATGGCTTCCGTGGCAGGGATCAGCGCATCCATCATCGTCTTGTCCCCCACATGGGCTCCGGAAATATCACTCAGGGCCTCCAGTGCATGAGCGAACATCCCCTTGATCTGTGGGATATCCATTTCGCCGCTGGCCGGTGCGCCTTCCTGCATGCCGTCGAGCCATGCATTCCATAAGGAAACGGCACTGCCGCCGTTGAGCATCATGACAGCCGTTGCCGCATCATCGAGCAGCGCCTGGATGGTATCGTGCTTTTCCGGAAGGACATCTCTGATGGCCCCTGCGATTTTGGCCATAGTAAGGCCATGGTCACCATCGCCAAAACGCGCATCTACTTCCGTCAGCGTTTCTTCGGCCGCTGCAACGGAATCACAGGCATTGCGGAGACGTATTTCAAAGTCATGCTGTAGCATTTGTAACCATTCTCCTTTCAAGATTAGTTACTTCTGTGCTTATATAATATCCTGTACAGTTACAAATGTCAATTAAAAACAGTGACTTTTTTAAGTTTTCTAAAAATAGAAGGACTGCCGCAGGTGCAGCAGTCCTTCAGGATGCAAATTGCCGGCGTTCATTCTCCGGCAGATGCCAGTGCAGCCCGGGCAAGTTCACTCCTTGCCACGATATGGCTGAAGATCCCCGTGCGCAGGGCTCCGCGAAAGGCACTGACAGTGGTATTGGCCGAACATACGCCGATGATGTTCGGGCACTGTTTCAAGATCTCCAGAGGGATCTGGACGGCAAAATCCCGGTCGGACCGGATGACCGTCCCCTGCGCGCTCACATAGTAGATCAGCAGCCTCCCGCAGGCATGTTCCTGCTGCAGCAGGCTGCCGTAGCGCACGAGGGAGGCAAAATCCGGGCTGGAAGGATAATCCCCGATATTGACGACCGCCGTATCGATCCGCTTCCACTGTTCCATGATCTGATGATACACTTCCGTGGAGCAGAGGACCTGTTTTTCCTCCAGGTTTTCCGGCAGCGCCGGCAGATACAGAAAATGCGGGACTGCCCCGAACTGCTCTGCCATGAGGCGGACGATTTCGTTGGACTGGTAGTTCCGGGCCGGGATGCTGGCACTGCCGATCAGCGGGCACACATCGGTGATGGTGCTGTCCTTCTGGGGCTCCTGCTGCAGACAGGTCACGAGCTGCCCGATCAGATAGCCCCAGCCCACTCCCAGGCAGCGGCTGCGCAGCTGCTTCAGCAGACGGACGATTCCCTCCGCCAGGAGCCTGTTGGTCCCGTTATTGCTGGCGCCGTCTTCCACGAGCACGCCGTCCCGGATCCCGCTCTTTTGGCACAGCTGATCCAGGAGGGAACGGGAATCGCTGCGCGGTTCCTGCACCGTGATCGTGACGACGCCCAGTTTCCTTGCTTCGCTGAGCATCCGGCTGATGAGGGGACGGGAAACACCCAGTGCTTTTGCGATTTCACTCTGCGTGCAGTCTTCCAGATAGTAGCGGCGGGCTACATCGGCAAGACGGCACAGCTTTTCCTGTTTGTTTTCCATGGAATCACCCGCCTCCTTCCTGTTACATTTGTTAAAATATCACATTTTAAAAGAAAATGCAATTCTAAGGTTACAAAAGTAACAAGGTATGACGGGCCCCCGGACGGGCAAAGCCGGAGCAGATACCCCGCCGCGGGTGAGCCGTCAGCATTCAGCCGTCAGCGCCTTCCCCAGGGCATCACAGCCCCGTGCCACATCCTGATACGTTGTGACAAAATCCCCCGTGTACCAGGGATCGG
Source organism: uncultured Acidaminococcus sp. (assembly GCA_900315205.1). Classification (GTDB taxonomy): domain Bacteria; phylum Bacillota; class Negativicutes; order Acidaminococcales; family Acidaminococcaceae; genus Acidaminococcus. The sequence goes on along the minus strand of OMYF01000053.1, from coordinate 446 downwards.
CGATTTCCCGAGGGCTGTCGGTAAAATCCAGCAGCAGACGGATCTTCGAATCCTTCTGCCCGGCTGGCACCCCGGCTATCCGCCGGATCTCCCGGAGATTCTCCGCATCGAAACCGATGAGATAATCATACTGTTCATAATCGGCCCGGCTCATCTGCCGGGCCTTTCTTTTTGTATAAGGAATGTGGTGCCGGTCCAGCTGCTCCTTCGTCCCCCAGTGGGTATCATTGCCGATCTCCTCCCGGCTGGTCGCCGCGGAAGCGATCTCGAACATGTCCCCACAGCCATGGCGCCGCACCCATTCCTTCATGACAAATTCCGCCATCGTGGACCGGCAGATGTTGCCGTGGCAAATAAAAAGTACTTTCACCATAGACACTAGCTCCTCTCTATGCCATGTTATGCCAAACTATGCCGAATTAATGCCGATTCCCGGATTTTGCCAG
>OMYF01000084.1 GCA_900315205.1 uncultured Acidaminococcus sp. | reverse complement strand
TTTTTTGCAGAGAGAAGAAAGGGAACCTGCCTGCGGCGGGACCGAAGAGCTTTAAATTGGCAGGAATGCCGGGCACACAGGCGGAAAGGAATCATGTCCCTGTGCTGAGGTTCCCGGGCTGAGTGCTTTTTTGCTCTTTATGCCGGGCTGCGGCAAAACAGCATACAAAAATACCCTGTTTCCACCATAACGGTTGAAACAGGGCAACTATTTTCTTTTGACCAACTTTTTTACACCAGTAAAAAGTTGGTCGGGACGACAGGATTCGAACCTGCGGCCTCCTAGTCCCGAACCAGGCGCGCTACCAAACTGCGCTACGTCCCGAACAATCAACAAATGAAATTATAATCGCTCCGGAGCCTTTTGTCAAACACTTTTTCTGAAATGCGGCCGGACCTTGAGACCGATCTCAAATGCCCGCTGCCAGGGAAATCCCACGACAAAGTCCAGGTCCTCGACATAGTAGGAGCCGCTTTCGTCCTGATAGAAAGGATGGCGCCGCAGGGCAAGGGTGAGGATCGTCTTGTAGACCGTCAGCTCGCGGGCTGTATAGGCCGTGGCCGCGGCTGCGGAATTTTCCGAGACGGCAGGTTCGGCACCGTTCAGGGGACCCAGGGCGGACAGATGGGGCCGGATGAGCTTCTGGTAAGCCCAGTCATCGAGGAAACGCGCCAGCGTAAATGTAACGTTCCGGGCGTACAGATCCGGCAGGCTTTCCCGGGGCAGGAACAGGGCCTGACCGGAGACGATGGTCGCCTGGGCGACAGCTGTTCCCACGGAATTGGAGGCTGTGTTCCAGCCCGCATAGGCAAGGAGCCGGCCCAGCGGCGTCCCGTTGGCAAGAAGGTGGGGCAGCAGACATTCTCCGGCAGAAAAGTGTCTCGAGAGGTCGATCAGGGCGACGGGTTTTTCTTTCATGAGGGATTTGACTTCGTCCGCAGCGGCGGACGCATTGTCATGATTCCCGCTGCCGCAGTAGAGGTAGAGGATATAGTCAGCATCCTTTTGGACATCCGTCTGCACGCAGTTTGCAAGAGAAAGTTTTTCCCGTACGATCTCTTCCAGCGTAAGGGGTACGAAGGGCAGGATGTACTCTTTCATGGCCGGCGTCCCGTACATGACCTTGACCCGCGGTTTCCAGGCTTTTTTGCGCGTGTAGATCCTGGCCGCAGCCAGGGTGCCCAGTTCATCGGCCCCCTGGGATGTATAGATGGGCGGATGCGTGTCCAGGGCTTCCGTGTAGACGGGCACATTGGTCCGGTTGTAATTCGGCAGTCCATAGGGGTGGGCATCATCCTGACCGATGACAAGGTCATTCATGCCTTCTTCCGTGACGAACTGGATCAGTTCCTCGTTGAACAGGTCATTGCTGTGGTAAAGCGTCAGATATTTCCATTTCAGATCCATGGGGATCTCGGCTTTGACGCGTTCATAGAGTTCCTTATCATAGGGGATGCCGCGGATCTTCTTGTCCATATTGATGACCCAGGTCATGAGATGCCACTGGTACCAGCTGTCCGGAATGACCTGGTCGCTGATGAGCAGGCGCGGGATGATCGAAAACAGATAGAACTGCTTGTCCGGGTATTCCTCACGCAGGCCGCTCATGTAATCAAAGAAAGCACTGGCACGCTCTTCATCCATGCTTTCCTGGCGCGAATGGAGGAGCCCTCCGTAGATGAGGAGGTCCGTCGAAAGCAGGGCGCCTTCTTTGCCGTCCAGGTGTGCTGCCAGCCAGGAGCGGATCTGATCCGTCTTTGCCGGCTCTTCATACCAGTCCATCATTGCATCGGGCGGTGCTTCCAGCCGGATGCCGCCCAGGGCTGCAAGCTGTATCGTGAAATCGCGGCAGGGCGGACGGTTGTCCAGAGGCACGAAAGCCCAGGAACCGTTCGGGGGCAGGGGAGAAGGCGAAAAAACAGCACCCTTTTGGGAGAATGTATGATACAATACACATGCTGCCGCAAGGACAGCGGCGCCAAGAAAGCACAGCTTCCGGCGGCGGGACGGCCAGTTCCTGTCCACAGGGGTTCCTCCTTTCTGGCTGTAATCTCTGCATATGTTTCTTATTATAAACGATTGGAGACGAAAATCCTATGAGAATCATAACGGGACGGGCCAGGGGGCTGAAACTGACACCGCCCAGGAATTATGACGTGCGTCCCACGGCGGACCGTGTGAAGGAAGCACTTTTCAATATCATCCGCAGTGCGGTCCCTGATGCGGCGGTCCTCGATGCTTTCGCCGGAACGGGCAATCTGGCCCTCGAGGCATGGAGCCGGGGCGCCCGGAAGATCGTCCTTTTTGATAAAAGTCCGGAGAGCCTGCGTCTCGTGCGGACCAATGTTGCGAAAGCCCGGGCTCAGGAAGCCGCGGATATCCGCCATACGGACGCTGTGGCAGGCATCCTGAAATGCGCCGCCCGGGGAGAACAGTTCGATATCATCTTTTCGGATCCGCCCTATGACAAGGGCCTGAACCAGGAACTGTATGAAGCGCTGCTCGCACATCCTTCGGTGCTGCGCGAAGGCGGGCTGCTGGTGCTGGAACATTCCCTGGCCGAAGATCCCGCGGCCTATGTAAAGACAGGGACACCCATGCGCACGGAAAAGTACGGTGATACAAAAATCTCTTTAATTTTATGGAAATAGATTTTTATTTTTGTTATAATGGGTCATAGAATTCTGCCTTGATGGAGGGTCTGGCGTGCGTAGAGCTGTGTGTCCCGGGAGCTTTGATCCCGTTACATTAGGTCACCTGGACGTGTTTGAACGGGCCAGTGTGATGTTCGATGAAGTCATTGTGAGCGTCTTTGTCAATCCGGGCAAGGACAAGGCCATGTTTTCGATGGAAGATCGGGTCAGGTTGATCAGGAAGGCGACGACCCATATCCCCAACCTGGTCGTGACGAGTTTTTCCGGGCTCCTGAACGAGTTCTGCCGTGAGCAGAAGGCACAGTTCATCGTCCGGGGACTGCGGGCTTTTACTGATTTCGAATATGAATTCCAGAGGGCCCTGCTGATGAAGAAAATCGACAGAGACCTTGAGACAGTCTTTATCATGACGGACGAACGGTACTCCTGCCTGAGCTCATCAGGCATCAGGGAGATGCTGTACTTCGGCGGCGACATCACCGGATTCGTACCGGAGTGCATCCAGAAGGAAATCATGGAACGGGGAGCCCATAGCGGGGTGTGTCCCAAAAAGGTAAGGGAGGATAGATGAGGTATGGATAGAGACATGGAAATAGAAAAGTACCTGGACGAAATGGAAAATATCCTGGCTGAAGGGACGCGGATTCCTCTGTTCAATAAGCTGATCGTGGATGACAATGAGCTCCACATCATCATTGAAAAACTGAGAGGTGCGGTGCCTCTGGAAATCAAGAGGGCTCATGAGCTTTTGGATGAGCAGAACGAAACCCTGAAAAAAGCCCGGGCCGAAGCGGACAAGATCGTCGAGCAGGCCCATGCGGAAGGCGACCGGATCGTGGACCTTGCCAAGGCGGAAGCCGACCGTCTGGTCCGTCAGGAGGAAGTCGTCAAGGCTGCGGAGCAGAAGGCTTCGGAAATCGTGTCCGATACGCAGCAGTATGACCGTGACATGCGGGCCGCAGCGGATGCCTATGCAGACAAGCTGCACAGTGAGTCCATGAAATACGCGATGGAAGTGTTCAGTTATCTGGAAGACAATCTGACAAAGACACTGAATGCAATCAAGGAAAACGGCGATGCTCTGCGCAATTCCTACGATGAGGATCAGCGCCTGGAAAAGGGATCAGAGGAAAACCGCTGAAAAGAAAATAAAGAAAACAATCATGACAGCCATGGGGCAGAGTCCCTGTGGCTGTTGTTTT
>OMYF01000054.1 GCA_900315205.1 uncultured Acidaminococcus sp. | reverse complement strand
GGAAACGATCGCCGTACTCGGTTTGGGCGATCACAGGAGTCCCCGCAGGGATATCCTGAAACTGCTGAGCGTACTGCTGACAACGGAAATGAAGCCGGATGAAAAGAAGGAAATACTGGAACGGGACTTTGCCATCCCCATGACAGTGGAAATGAAAAAGGAGGCGGATACCATGTGCACGTACGGACAGGCCATCCTGGAAGAAGGCATAGAAATAGGCGAGGAAAAATGCCGCGGAAAGGAACGCCGCCAATTATTGATGAACATGTTGAAAAACGGCATGCCTGTGGAACAAGCGGCTGCCTGGACAAATGTCCCTGTGGAATATGTCCGGAAGCTGGCGGATGAAATCAGGAAATAAGCTGGGGTAAATGGAAACAGCAGCCAGCCTCCAGCCGTCAGCCGCGGCCTGCGTTCCGCGGCCTGCGTCCTCCATACGTTCAAAAAGGGCTGTGAAAAAATGAGCAATCATTTCTTCACAGCCCTTTTTCTGCTGCTTACGAGTCAAGACCTCTGCCCCGGCCGAAAAGATGGATTCCCCGGGAATGGAGGAAGAGCCACTGTCCAGCCCGTCAAAAATGGGGATGCCCTGGTACCCTGCTATGAGGCCCTGTACCAGTACCATTTTGCATCACAAATAAAAATTACGATGAAAAAAGGACTTCCGATTCAAAAGAACCGAAAGTCCCTCTTTGTTTTTTCAGGAGCCTGCATTCCGCATCCCTTTTCAGCCGAACCCCTCTTTGATCCCCGCATAGTTCTCGTAGCTGTCCCGCAGCATATGGATGACCCGGGCGGGTTCTTTCTGCAGCCATTCCTGCCGATTTGCCGGCATGATGGTGAACTGAGCCGGAGCTCTTATCAGGTTGTTCAGGAGTTTAATCAACTGATTTCGGGGAATCTTTTTCAAGTTCCCTGTTTCCGGCTGGACCTCATACCCGTACTCGATTCCCTCATTCTGGGCATTGGCCACGATCTCCATCCGGCCGTTCCAGTCCATATCCAGCACGGCGATATACACCGGGCAGTTCCATTTTGGGGCCAGATCCCACTTGTCCCGGTTGGCCAGGAGGATCTGGAGCTGGTGCCGGATCTCACGTGAGGGCATGGGGCGGGGCGAATCGACGCCTCCCGGCCATTCATGGCTGTGGGGAGCCTCACTGTTACAGGCGAGGGCCGGAGCTGCCCCAAAGAGCAGCAGGAGCATACCAAAAGCCGCGAGTTTCCTGCCGGGCCATTCCATGGATCCCGCCTCCTTTCTGGTTTTGCTGTCCGTTCCTTTCCTTATGCGGAAATGCTTCATAATTGGACTGAAGCAAGCCGCTTCACCAGCTCCTGCTGGAGCCCCCGCCGCCTCCGGAGCCACCGCCCCCATGGCCTCCGTCTTTGGATAACAGGAGACCCAGGAGATAAAAGATCAAGCGGAGCAGGACGCCTTTTAAAAGCAGGTGGTCCAGCACAAGCAGCACCAGGATACCCGCAATCCACAACCCTGCCGTCAGAGGGGACAGGGACGACGCTGCGGCCTTCCCGGCAGCCTTTCTGTTCTCCTTCCGGGCCGGCTGTTCCTTTCCCGCCTGCAGATCCTCGAAACTGAGCTTGTACTCTTCCAGCACCGTCTCGAGAAGGGCAGTATAGCCATTGAGGATGCCCCTGTCATACTCCCCCTGCCGGAAATAAGGCAGCATGTCCCGGTCCTGGATCCGTCCGGTAAGACCATCCGGAAGGGCGCCTTCCAGGCCGTATCCCACTTCAATCCGGCTTTTCCGGTCCTTTACCGCCAAGAGCAGCAGGACGCCATTGTTCTTCTCTTTATCCCCGATGCCCCACTGCCGCAGCACGGTGAGCCCATACTCTTCCAGGGACTGTCCCTCTGTGCCAGGCACGGTCAGCACCACGATCTGGGCTTTAGTCTTCCGTTCCAGGGCCGTACTGCAGGCGCTGATGGTTTCCCGGGTATTCCTGGACAGGACCCCCGCCAGATCCTGGACATAGATGCCCGATGTGGGGCGGGGCGGGATCCGGACCGCCGCTCCTGTCTGCAGCGGCACAAAGACCATCTGGCAAACGAGTAACAGAAACAGCAGCAGCTGCTTCATAAGCCTTCCTCCTTTCCCGGTGCCTTCAGATTCAGGACTTCACCTGAGAAGCCTTCTGAGCCTGTGGCTCCGCCCTGAAGCAGCTCCGTTCCTCAAACCCCATCAGCCGGGCCGTCGCCACGGCAGGGAAGCTTTTGATCCCGGCATTGTACGCCTGCGCTGCATCGTTGCAGTCCTTCCCTGCAGCAATCTGTCAAAATGGGATTTTCGTTATCCTTCGCTAACCACGAGACTTCCGTCTTCCCCGCTGAGCTGGAAGATCTTCCGGTGATATCCTTCCCGGTCGCAGTAAGAAAGAGCGGTGGCCCGGGCCGTCCCTTCAAGGGCCATTGGATACATGTACCTCGTACCCGGTGCCAGATTTCCCAGGGGTTCGTCCCGTTCCACCTGCCAGGTCACTTTGCCGCTTTCACTTACATCAGCCACCTGCAGGACGAGCAAATGCACATTCCGCAGGGGCTCGCCGGGGGTGACTGCCAGCACGGGTTCCCCGGACTCACCGGGAGCGGTCAGAGAAAATTCCACGTTCCCTCTGCCGTATCGGGCGAGAGGCTGCCAGGACAGGTTTTTCACCCTGTCCATCAGGGATCCCTGGAGCAGCTGGAACTGATCCGGGGTCATGGCCGTTTTTTCCGACCGGGCGCTGTCCGGGTTTCCCGTGTTGTTCCAGAACACTTCCACTTTTTCCGCCGCCAGATTCCAGTTCGTAAAATAACAGTTTTCGCATATGAGGTTCCCGTCCCCGTCCAGATGGTACTCTCCCAGCACGGCAAGACTGGCGCCTCCGGACCCCTGGTTCAGGAACCGTCCGTTCCCCAGATAATACCAGGCGTTCCGGTAAAAGCCGCTGAACACCCGATGGAGCCGCCCGTCCCGGGTGGTGAAGAGGTTGGTGATGCGGTTATCCTGACCGGTCAGAAGTTCCGGCTCCCCGTCGCCGTTACAGTCGAGCATCTGGTATTTTACCTGTTCCAGTCCCTGGGCCGGGGACAGTTCCTGCACGCCTTCCCAGACGGCCATCAGGTCGTCCCGCTCCTCCCCATAGGGTCCATAGCCCCGGCCCCCCTGGACCATCGCATACAGCGTATCCAGTTCCCGGCCATAGACGCCTGCTCCGCCTGAAGCCCCGGCCAGTCCGGGCATGCCGGTGAATAGAGCCAGCAGATACAGGCAGGCCATCCGCCTCCAGATATCCTTCCCTTTCATGATTCCTCCTTTCGGACTCTCGTCCCCGTCCGTTTCCGAGCCTTATTTCCTGTCTACATCGTACAGAATTTTATAAAAAATTGCGCTGTACTAAAGTACAGGTTTGTAAAAAAGAGCCGTGAAAGAATGACTGCTCATTCTTCACAGCTCTTTTTCATCTGCTTACAGGACAATGGCCTAAGGGAAGGATGACCGCCCGGTACCTCGCAGACTGCATTTCACATTCCGCATTCCGCAAATCGCAGATCGCGGATCGCTGACCGCAAATCGCTGACCGCGTCTACTTCCCGGTAGTCCGGATCCTTCCCTGCCCTTCCGGTTTCTGATAGGCTTCGCTGACTCCCTGTTTCCGGACATAGTCCGCCAGGATATCCACATCAGAAAGGCCCGGTTCAGCCACAAGCGGCGTATCCCAGAACATGGTATAGCCGTTTCCTCCGTCGGTCAGGATATAGGTAGTGCCGGCCACCAGATAGTCTTCTTCCGGATCGAGGGGACGGCCGCCGATCATGACCTGGCTGACCCGCCGCTTGCCTTCCACGCCGGCAAAATTCCCCTGATCATCCAGTTTCACCGGGGACGGGAGAGCAGGATCATAGACAAAGGTCAGCCCGGAAACCTGGAGGAACCCGCCGTTTTCTTCCGGCGCAAGGGAAACGCTCAGTTCCAGCGCATCCAGGAGCTGCTGACCGGTGACACTCCGGAGTACGGCCTGGTTCGCAAAGGGGAACATGGTCAGAAGAGTCTTCCGGGTCCAGGCACCCCGGGGCAGGCCGGACCGGAAGGCTCCCCCGTTGACGAGAGCCGCATCCGCCTTGAAGTAAGAGCGGAAGGCATCGGCGGCAAAATCCCCCAGGTTGGTTTCCTGCTGCCGCACCGCCCGTTGACCCTCCAGGGAGTCCACGAGGGCAACCGGAGATTCTCCCACCTTCCGGGAGAGGGCGCGGTCCACTTTCGCCATTTCTTTCCGGACCAGCTGCTCCACTTTGGGATCCGGAGCCGGCAGATCATGGATCAGTCCACCCCGGACGGTCCCGTCATCCTCGATGACCATTTTCCCGAGGGTCTGGAGCTTGGTCCCGGTCTGGGCCACGGAAACCAGTTTCCCGTTTCGGTCCGGCAGCTGCCGTTCATACTGCTCATGGGAATGGCCGTCGATGAGTCCGTCCACGCCGGTGAGATGACTGAGGAGAGCGCTGCTGGTCCATACGGGGATGGAGCCTCCGCTGCCCAGATGCGCCACCAGGATCACCGTGTCCGCTCCCTCTTTCCGGGCCCTGTCCACGGTCTGCTGGACTTTTTCATAGAGTTTCGTCCCCTCTTTGTCTTCGCAGAACCCGTAGATGAAATGGCCTTTCCCGTCCTGGAAGAAGCGGGGAGTGGAAGAAACCAGGGTGCCGGGAGTGGTGACTCCCACGAGGGCGACCTTCCGTTCCTTAAAAGTGAAGATCCGGTACGGCGGCAGGACGCTTTTGCCCGTATCCCGGTACACGAAATTGCAGCTCGTATAGCCGCAGGAAAGCTCCCTGGCCCGGGCCAGAAAACTCTCCATGCCGTAATCGAATTCATGGTTGCCGGGAATGGCGAAATCATAGCCGGCGGCGTTCAGGATCCGTACCATGGCTCTTCCATCCGTGAGTTTTCCCAAGGGTTCACCCTGGATGGCATCCCCGGCGTCGAGGAGCAGTGTCTGGGGTTCCCGGGCCTTCTGCTCTTTTTTGAAAGCTGCCACCCGGGCGAGGGTCAGGTTCTTATCCACGCCGCAATGGATGTCGTTCGTATGGAGCAGCACCACCCGGGCCCAGGCCTGGAGGGGCAGCCCCAGGGACAGCAGCACGGCAGAAGCCGCAATGCGCAGGAATTTCTTACGGTCGATCATATCCATCCACCTCCCGGTATTTTCTTTGATTATACCAATATCCTGTTTTTTTGAGACTGTACTAAATTACAGGTAAAGGGGACTGCCGCCTGTGCAGCAGTCCCCTTTGGGGAATCCATCCATGATGCCGCCCTGTTCCGAAGGACATGTTCCCGTTTCTTCCGGGCACTTTTCCTCCCGCCGGTTTCCCTTCCCTGCAGATGCCATCAGCTGCGCATGGCGCTCCAGCCGGACACAGGCCTGTTCCGCCATCTAACGAAAAGGCCGTTTTCCGGCGTCTTTGCGAAGAGATCCATCCGGCAGGATTTCCCATTCAGCCGCCGGCAGGATTCGGAGCAGCGCTCTTTGCTTCCTGTTCTTCCGCCTCAAAACGGATTTTCAGCATAAAGTGAGGAGTACCGGAAACATCCAGTTTCCCGCCCCGGCTTTCCACTTTTTCCCGGATCCCCGTGAGCCCGCCTCCCGGACGGATCGGCCCGACACAGCCCACTCCGTTGTCCTGGATCAAAAGGCTGTCTTCGCCCAGCACCAGCGCCACCTGGCTCGCCCGGCCGTGGCAGATGGCATTCGTCAGGGCTTCCCGGATGATCTGCACATACAGTTCGCCCTTCCAGCCCGCCTCCGGCAGTGTCCCCCGCACAGTGACCAGCACACCCAGTTTCCGGTAGACCGAAACGAGTTCTGCCAGACGCAGCCGGGGCTCCACCCGGATTTCCTGCCGTACATCAGAAAGCATGTTGGACAAAAGCGGCATGATCCGCCGGTAATCTCCAAAATCCCTGTTGTTCAGCACCTGCTGGAGCAGGCTGATCCGCATTCCCATCAGATCATGGATCTGTATCCTGATTTCCCGGAGCGTTTCCCGGCTCTGGATTTCCTGGACATGCTGGAGCAGTTCTTTCAGCTCGGCATTTTTCTGCTGCAGCTGCCGGTTCTGCTGGTCCAGGGACTGATTCAGCCGCTGGAGTTCCGTCACATCGCTTGCGGTCAGCTGCCAGTGGGACTGTCCCTGGAAATAGACCGTATCCCGCTGGAACAGGAGCCAGCGCCCGTCCGGCAGCCGAAACAGCAGTCCCCGGCTCTGATTTTCGCGGAGCAGCCCGGGCCGCCGCACATCCTGGAGCAGATGCCACAGCACATTGCCGTTCCGGATTCCCACTCCCAGCACACTTTCCGTGTACTGGAACAGGGCCCGGTTCATCAGCACGGGCTCACCGTTTTGCAGGGTGATCAGGATGCCTTCTTCCAGGAGATCGATGGCTTCCTGGATGGAATACTCCGTGATCTGCTGCCGTTTTTCCCGCATGGCAGAGGGCAGAAGGTCCAGGGCCCGTCCCCAGAAGATCAGGAGGGCCAGTCCCATGCCCAGAGGATACCATGCGTCCCAGGAGGGCAGGGCCGCCGCCCCGGCAAGGCACAGGCTGCGCCAGTCCACATCCTGTTTCCGCTGCTTTACGGCCAGGATGAAGAGGCAGCTGCAGAGGACGAGACGCAGACCGGATCCGTAGGGTTCCGGCTGATCCAGCTGGATATCCAGCAGCAGATCGCTTCCAAGCAGAACCAGAAGCCCCAGGACGGTCCCTTCCAGCGCTTTCCGGCACCTGGGACGGAACTGCGGCAGGGGCTCGAGGAAATACATCAGAAAGCTCTGGGTCAGCAGCCCGGTCAGGCCGAACAGGATCAGAGCCGGCTGGACGAAAGCATTCAGTGCCCGCGCTTCCATGATGGCCCTCCCCTGCGGCATTCCAGCACCAGGCTGCTGCCGTATTCCAGTTCCCGGCAAATGAGGCCGCCGCCATAATGTTCCTGATTCCGGAGCACAAATTCCCGGACCCAGGGATGGGGATCCCAGAGCAGGGACAGCTCCCATCCTTTGCCCTCCCCTTTGAGGCGGCAAATCTGGAAATGTTCTCCCTGGCGCACGGCCTCTTCCGAAGCTTCTTCCAGCAGCTGGAAAAAAGCCAGGGCCGTCTCCGCCGGCAGCGCTCCCTCCAGCCGGTCATCGACCAGCGTCTTCAGCCCCGTCCGTTCCAGATAGTGGCAGAGTTCCCGGACCGCCAGCTGGAGTTCCCGGGCGGGCAGAAAATTATCTTCCCGGCCCCGGAGCAGCAGGACGCACTGTTTCTTCAGATAACAGGCCAGCACATTCAGGCGGGTCACCATCTGCCGGGCCTTCTCCCCCGGTTCCGCCTGTGCCAGAGCCTCGGCATAACGGCGGAACTGCACCCCTTTGCTCTGGAGGATGCCTTCCACTTCTTCATAGATCCGCTTCCGGGTCTCCTGATGGATCCGTTCTCTTTGGATCTTTTCCGATTTCCGTCTCAGCCGGTAGACCCGCTGGAGGGTCTGGGCGGTCAGTTCCAGTTTTTCTTTTTTTCGGCGCAGTTCACCCATATCCTGGTACCAGACCACCTGACCCCCGGAAATGGGCATAGTCCGCCGCTGCCAGTCCCCCTCCGGACGGGTGGGCATCTGCCGGCACTGGTAGACTGTCCGGCCCTGGCGGTCCAGGATGGTGAGACCCAGCCGGGAATGGAGGAAGCAGTCCCGATACTGGCTGTTCCCCGGCAGCAGCCGGGAGCGGAGCAGGACTTCCATCCAGAGGAATCCGAAAAGCGCCGTCCTCAGGACGAATTCACTCCGGAAGAACCAGGGGATCCGCAGGATGTAGGCGGCAATATAGCCTCCATAAAGCAGAATGAGTCCAAAAGGGAGCCACAGCTTCCCCAGGCTGATTTTTTCTTTGTATGCCCGCCAGCACAGCCATCCGTTCGCCAAAAGCAGCTGGGCCAGATAGCTGAAGAGGATCAGGTAATATCCGGCTCCGTACGTATAGACATCCCAGTGGGGATTGGCACTGGGCCGGATCCGGAACACCAGCTGATGCCAGTCATTCGTGAGTGCCAGCGCGGCGAGGATAAGATCGAGGACCAGGAGACCTTTGAGCCACAGCGGAAGGGCCCTGTCCTCCGGGGTCCGGTTGCTGGCATAGCTCACCCAGACAGCCAGGAAGATCAAAAGACCCATGCAGGGATAAAAGCCGTACCACAGGAGCCGGTGCAGCCATTCCCACCGGACCCACCCCTCCAGGATCAGCCGAAGCAGCCGGATGCCCAGCCAGATCAGCCAGACCAGGATGCCCCACCCCATGGCTTTCCGTGCGCCCTGCTGGAAAATCCGTTCCTGCAGGGACCCGCCCCACAGGATCACTACAGTCATCATCACAAGGTACAGGACGGGCAACAGAATGCCGGACCGGATTTTCCACCATACCAGCAGGAGACCTTCCATTCCCTGCAGCACTTCCCCCATGGTCCTCCCTCCTTCCTGTCACTGTAATGAATGCTGTAACTTTCGCTCATTATATCATGGAGGAAACAGGGCTGACCAGAGAGAAGAACGAGCTCCCACGCAGGATGCTGTGTGCACGCCCTGCCGGAGCCTGTCCGGTGAAGCAGGTATATATTTTCATATTGACATTTATCTATATAACCGATATATTTTGCATAGATAAATATCAATGTGAGGTGAGATGATGGATGCAAATCAAATTTCTCTGATCTGCAAGGCGCTGGGAGATCCCAACCGCCTGAAGATCGTACAGATGCTGTCCGGATGCGAAAAATGTGCCTGTGTGATCCTGGAAAGATTCAATATCACGCAGCCCACGCTGTCCCATCATATGAAAATTCTCTGCGGCTGCAGGCTCATCAATGTCCGGAAAGAAGGAAAGTGGAGCCACTATTCCCTGAACTGTGAAACGCTGCGGGAATTCCAGGCTTTCATCGGTTCACTCGAATGCGTCAAACTGTCCGAATGCAGTGACGGGAGGTGCTGTGAGCGATGATCTGGAGTTTCATACAGGATCAGGTCCTTGGCATGAAATGGCTGAATGCCCTGATCGGCAGTCTGCTTGCATCATTCGGGCTCAATCCCGGGTCGCGGATCGGCGGGAGCATCCAGTTCTTCATTTATGATGTCCTAAAGATCACCGTCTTGCTTTGCGTCCTGATTTTTCTTATCAGTTATATCCAGAGTTATTTCCCCCCGGAGCGAAGCCGCAGGATCCTGAGACAGTTCCACGGGATCCGGGCAAACTGCATCGGAGCGCTCCTGGGCACGGTTACGCCATTCTGCTCGTGTTCGTCCATTCCGATTTTCATCGGGTTCACAAGTGCGGGGCTGCCGCTCGGTGTCACTTTCTCTTTCCTGATATCATCTCCGATGGTCGATCTTGGCAGCCTGGTCCTTTTGATGAGCATCTTCGGGACAAGGGTGGCTGTGGCGTATGTGGTGCTCGGGCTTGTGATTGCGGTCAGCGGCGGCACGCTGATCGAGCACCTCAATATGGAAAACGATCTTGAGGATTTTGTCAGGGAAAGCCGCAGTGGAGCAGATATCGAATCGCCTGAGCTTACCCGGAACGACCGTCTGGTTTTCGCCAGGGATCAGGTCGTATCTACTTTCAAAAGGGTATTTCCTTATATTCTGATCGGTGTCGGCATCGGTGCGGTCATCCATAACTGGATTCCGGAAAGCATCGTGGAAAGGGTGCTCGGCAGCGGCAACCCGTTCGGCGTGGTCCTTGCCGCGCTCATCGGCATCCCGATGTATGCGGATATCTTCGGGACGATCCCGATTGCCGAGGCCCTGCTCGCCAAAGGCGCACTGCTTGGCGTCGTGCTGTCATTCATGATGGCGGTAACGACCCTTTCGCTGCCCTCTCTGATCATGCTGCGGCAAGTGGTCAGGCCCAGGCTTCTGGGTACATTCATCACGATCTGCACACTGGGGATCATTATCGTCGGTTATTTCTTTAATTTTATACAACCCTGCATCATGTAAAGGAGGATGCAACAATGAGATTATTTGGCATCAGGAAAGACAAAAAAGCGGAAAAAGCAACATATCCCTGCAGCACCGCAAATGACAAAGGCCCGGCAAAAGACTCCGGCAAAGCAGCAATTTCCATCAAAGTCCTTGGGTCCGGCTGCAAAAACTGCGAAGCTCTTCTCCAGAATACAAAAGAAGCTGTTTCTGCACTGAATCTGACGGCGGATATCGAATATGTCACGGATATGAGAAAAATTGCCCAGTATGGCATCATGAGCACGCCGGCACTCGTCATCAATGGAAAGACCGTTTCCATGGGGAAGGTCCTGAAGCCCGCTGCTGTGCAGGACCTCCTGAAAAAGGCCGGGATTGCATGACAGCGGGAAAGGAAATGAACAAGCAATGTCAAATACTCCAGACACAGGCATCAGTTTTTTCCAGAGATATTTGACCATATGGGTCCTGCTTTGCATGACTGTAGGAATCCTGGTCGGGCACTTTATCCCGACAGTGCCAAAGACGCTGGAAAAATTCGAAGTTGCCGGCATTTCCATCCCCATGGCAGTCCTGATCTGGATTATGATTTATCCGATGATGATCAAGGTCGATTTCCAGAGCATCCGGAGCGTGGGAACTAATCCAAAAGGGCTTTTTGTGACATGGCTCGTCAACTGGCTGATCAAGCCGTTTACCATGTACGGATTCGCCCGGTTGTTCCTATCCGTCATCTTTCGAGATTTCATCACTCCGGACCTTTCTGCACAGTATCTTGCTGGCGCAGTGCTTCTCGGAGCAGCTCCCTGTACAGCGATGGTATTTGTCTGGAGCACACTTGTCAGGGGGAATCCGGCATATACGGTTGTTCAGGTGGCGACGAACGATCTGATTATACTGATCGCTTTTATGCCAATCGTAAAATTCCTGCTTGGCGTTTCGAATGTTTCAGTTCCCTACAGCACCTTATTTGTCAGCATATTTCTTTTTGTAGTGATTCCTCTTGTGGGCGGGGTCCTGACCCGTATCACAGTCACGAAGCATAAAGGGAAAAAATATCTGGAAAATACATTCATCCACAAGTTCGATAATATTACAACAATCGGTCTGCTTTTGACACTGGTGATCATCTTCAGTTCGCAGGCAGAAACCATTCTGCACAATCCGTTCCATATTGGACTGATTGCTATTCCTCTGATTCTCCAGACATTTGTCATTTTCTTTTTGGCGTACGGTTTATGCAGAGCGATAAAACTTCCGTTTGAGATAGCGGCACCGGCCGGAATGATCGGTGCCTCCAATTTCTTTGAGTTGTCCGTTGCCGTTGCGGTTGCTCTGTTTGGTACGACAAGTCCTGCAGCACTGGCTACGACAGTCGGCGTCCTGACAGAAGTTCCGGTCATGCTGACACTTGTAAGAATTGCGAACAGAACGGAAGGATGGTTCATTTATGGAAAATAAAAAGGCAGCTTTTATCTGCACCCATAATGCCTGCAGGAGCCAGATCGCATAAGCACTGGCGAAACACCTGAACCTCGAAGGGTATGAATTTTATAGCCGGAGGGCCCGCAATGATGAACATCACGGACCCTCCGGCTGTTTCCATATCCTGATGAAACGAGATGCTCCCGGGCCGGATACAGCCTCCGGATCCGGCCAAATCCCTTTCCTGATGGTCCTGAAAGTTCTGCTCTGCAGTCCCTTTTATCTGGGATTGTCAAGAATTTTGTGTTTTTAGTTTAGCTCATCATATTTTGCTATGAGCTTGCCCATTCGTTCATCAATCAATAATTGGTTTCTAACATCTGA
>OMYF01000055.1 GCA_900315205.1 uncultured Acidaminococcus sp. | reverse complement strand
ACAATTCACTAATGTAATTGTAACATCAGGATATTCTGATTAAAAAAATCTGTTTGAGTAAGGCTAAAATCTTACTCACAAAAATATTATACGAGGAGAAAAGATCATGCAGAAAAAAAGAAAGAAATGGTACTGGCTTCTGGCGGGGCTCCTGATCCTGCTCCTTGGCGCCGGAGGTGCCTGGCGTTATTTCCATGTCGATACGAAAGGGACGGTGGCCCGGGGCTCCGCAGAAGCGGCAGCTGTGCAGGGCAAAAAATCACTGATCGTGTATTTCACTTACAGTGAGAACATCGGAAGCACGGACGGAATGAATCCCGATGCCGTCACTTCGGCCAGCCTGCACGGGGAATACGTCAATCCGGAAGGGAACATGCAGGTCATGGTCCGGGAACTGCAGAAACGGACGGGAGCGGATACATATCCCATCGTCGTGAAGGATCCGTATCCGATGCGTTTTGAGAAAATGTCAGCTCGCGCCAGGAAAGAAATCCAGGAAGCAAAGGACGTTCCGCTCCGGGATCCTGTTCCGGATCTTTCTGCTTATGATGTCATTTATCTTGGCACGCCCATCTGGTGGTATGATCTTCCGGCACCGGTCAGCATGTTCCTCAAAAAGGCTGATCTGTCCGGTAAGACCGTCGTCCCGTTCGGCATCCACCGCGGCAGCGGTTTCTCGGATAATCTGAACCATATCCAGGCGCTCCAGCCGGGAATCAAAATGACTGATGGCTTTACGATCGATGCCAAAGCTCCGAATGAGACGGTGAGGATACAATTTGCTGCATTCCTCGCAAAACTGCCCTGACTGGAGGCGGTTCCGGCGGACTGACGGGACAGATCTGCGCTTTTCCGTTCGTCCCGGTCCGGCCGGGCCGGACTCTGGAGCAGCGGGCAGGTTTTACTTCTTTTTTACTTCACCATCCTCTCTCTTTTTACACTTTTTTGGTATATGATGGTAAGGAAGAATATCAGGGAGAGTGAGAGCTGTGAAAATCGTCAAAATGGTGCTGGAATCGGGAGGCGGCTGGTGGAATCTCACCGAGGGGGAGAGCCGCCAGAAGGTGACCCTCGAAGCAAGCGGCAGGGTTAAGATCCATCGGCACTGGGAAAATCCCAGGGATGAAAAAGGCCATATCAAACTGACGGAAAAATTCTGGATCGCTCCGGAAAAAGCCATGGACCTGCTCGCAAAGATCGCAGAGCACTATGGCAGCCCGTCCGGGGCACCTGAAGTGACGGACGTGGGGAACTGGGAACTGACGCTGACGCATGGAGACGGCGAAGAAAAGAGAGTGAGCGGTTTCCTTCTCTCCCGGGGAGAGGAAGAAGCGGAATTCAATGAGGCCCTGCGCAAAGATCTGGGCCGGCCGGATCTGTATCTCTTCGACGGGCAGCAGGCTTATTCTCTTTTTAACTATCTGCCCTATCTGCAGCCGGCGGAAGGCAGTTCTGCAGAAGAAGAGGCGGAGTAGGCATCCCGAAGGATTGCCGGGATGGGCCGGATCGGGAAGGAGCAGCCTGATCCCCCCGTCGGAGCAATGGAAAGAATCAATTGAAATTTTGTTTGTGCCGGAAAGGCAGCGTGGGAAGGAAATGCTGCTTTTCCGGCACTTTGTTTCTGTCTTCGTGGATTGTCTTATTATTGACATATGTCAAAAACACATGTATAATTGACATATGTCAGAAAGGAGAACAGCCTATGGCAAGACCTAAACGATGCAGACGTGTCTGCTCGTATCCAAGATGCATGAGTTTCGGACCGGATGAGGAAAAAAGTACTGGTTTCGTGCTGCTTACAGTGGACGAATTCGAAACAATCCGTCTGCTCGATCTGCAGGGTCTGACGCAGAAGGAATGTGCCGATGAGATGCAGGTGGCCCGTACGACGGTGACGGATATGTATGAAAAGGCAAGGTACAAGCTGGCCGACTGTCTGGTGAACGGGAAAAAACTCGTCATTGCCGGCGGCGACTACCGTCTTGCCCGTTCGGAGGCTGTGGGTGATTTGGCTCTGGCAGAGAAAGGAAGCGGAAGTATGAGAATTGCAGTACCCTTTGAAAACGGGGAGATTTTCCAGCATTTTGGCCATACGGAGTGTTTTAAACTCTATGATGTGGAAGGCGGCACGGTCACGGAGACCGGCCTGCTGCGGTCCGGTGCCTCGGGCCATGGCGCGCTGGCCGGGCTTTTAAAGGAAGCCAGAGTGGATGTCCTTATCTGCGGCGGCATCGGGATGGGTGCCCAGATGGCTCTCCAGGAAGAAGGCATCCGGCTCTGTGCAGGGGTGACCGGTTCCTGCGATGAAGCAGTACGGGCCCTGGCTGACGGTACCCTTAAATCGTCCAGTGAAGCAAACTGCAGCCATCATGATCACGCTGAAGGCGGGGAATGCGGCGGTCATCACAGTCGTGGTGAAGGCTGCGGCAGCCATGGAGGTTCCTGTCACTGCCACGGCTGAGGGTCAGAGTCTGCAGTGTGGAAAAGATTCTGCTCTGCCAGAGTGCAGTCCTCAAAAAATGCGTCCGGAAACCCGGGTAAGGGTTCCGGACGCATTTTCATATCCCCTGGAAGATCCGTGCAAACGGGATCAACACGGCAAGGTACGCTGCATTCCATAGCGTGAAGATCTTCAGATAATAGCTCTGGCGTCCTGGAAAGGCCCGGATGTACATCCCGTAGGAAATGAGGCTTGCCATGGAAGCCACCAGGGTCCCGAGTCCGCCGATATCGGTGCCGAGGAGCAGTGCCGGGGCCTGATCCGTAAAGCCGGACAGCAGGATGGCCGCGGGGACGTTGCTGATGATCTGCGAAGCAAGGAGCGAAATCCAGAATTCATGGCCTGCCAGGGATGTTGTGAGGAACTGCCGGAATGACGGGATCCGGCTCAGGTTGCCGACGAAGATGAAGAAAACGACGAACGTGAGGAGCAGCGTGAAATCCACATTCTTCAGGGCATGCGGAGAATTCACGGCAAGGATGCAGAGCGTGACGGCAAATGTGAAGCGGTAATCGAGCAAACGGGCTACGCTGAGGAGGGAAAGGAGGAAAAGGACGCCCGGGATGAAGTACCTCCTGAACGGGGAAGCTCTGAAACCTGCTTCGGTGTCTTTTGGAAGCATGACGGCCGGCAGGGACCGGTCCGGGAGAAAGAAGAGCGAAAGCAGGAGCAGCAGCAGGGAAAGGATGGAACAGGGGAGCAGCAGCAGGATGAATGCTCCAAAATCCATGCCGTAGCGGGTATAGAGGTAAAGGTTCTGCGGGTTGCCTACGGGTGTGCACATGCTGCCGAGATTGGCCGCAATGGTCTGCAGCACGAGCACCAGGGCCGTTTCTTCGGGACTTGCCGTTTTATTCAGCACGGTAAGAGCAAAGGGTACGAATGTCAGCAGGGAGACGTCATTCGTGACCCACATGCTCACAAAGAAGCAGGCGAGGATCAGTGCGGCGGAAAGCTGGCGCAGCGTACGGAAACGGCGCAGCATCTGCTCCGTCAGCAGAGTGAAGATGCCGCTCTCCCTCAGGCTGCCCGTTACCGCCATGAGGCAGAAGAGGACAGCCAGGGTGGACGGCTGCAGATAATCCAGATAGGCCGCGGAAGGCGGTACGGCAGCCATCGAGATGAAGGCGCCGAGACCTGCCAGCACGAGGATGAGATTCTGTCGGAGAAAAGTTTTCATGGAAGTCCCCTGAAAAAGAGCGGCCCGACAGGCCGCGGGCCGGAAAGAAAAAGACGTCAGCGGATGCTGCCTGATCCGCTGACGGTCTTTTTACGCGGGTGTGAAATGCTTAGAGTTTGCCTTCTGCTTTGACCTGTTCCAGATAGGCTTTGCCTTTTTCAACGTTCGCCCTGACGGTGGCGGCGCAGGTGTCGAACTGTTTCTGTTCTTCCTCAGTGAGCGGGAAGTCCAGGACTTTTTCGACGCCGCTTTTGCCGATGATGGCAGGGACACCGATATACAGGTCATCCTGACCGTATTCGCCTTCGAGCTTGACGGAGCAGGGGAGGATCCGCTTCTCGTCGTGCAGGATGGTCCGCACCAGTGTGGCTGCGGCAGAAGCAATCCCGTATTCGGTGCACCATTTACCCGAAAGGGTGACCCAGCCGCCCTGGATGGCCTGCTGCTGGATGGCTTCCCGGTCCAGTTTGATGCCGGCGCCTTTTTCGTACTGATCCAGGGAGACACCGGAAATGTTGATCAGGGACCAGGGCACGAACTGGGAATTGCCGTGCTGGCCCATCATGTAGGCACTGAAGCTGCGGCTGTCGAGGCCGGTGTAATCGCTCAGGGAGTGACGCAGGCGGGCGGAATCGAGCAGCGTGCCCGTGCCCAGTACCTGGCTGCGGGGAAGGCCGGAGAGCTTTGCAATCTCGCAGGTGATGAGATCGCAGGGGTTGGTGATGTTGACGAAGATACCGTGGAATCCGGCGGCCATCACGCGGGGGATGATGCGTGCGACCTGGACCACGCTGTTGCGCAGTTCGCTGTCCCGGTCGAAATTGCGGCAAAGCGTGATATCGCCCACAGAATTGACAATGATATCGCAGTCTTTGAGGTCTTCATAGCTGGCTGCGCGGAAGAGGGAACGGTTCGGCATGAATGGGACGGAATCATTCAGATCGTTGCATTCGCTCTTGAGTTTTTTCTCCTCCAGGTCACACAGGAGGATTTCATCGGCTACGCCCATCATACCGAGTGAATATGCCACATGGGCACCGACGTGGCCCACACCGAGAATCCCGACTGTCCGTTTTTCAATCATTGCAAAAGACCTCCTCTGAATTTTTCGACTAAATTGAATTGCTTTACTTATTGTAGCATATCCGGGGAAACAAATGCGGCAAAAAATAACGGGAGGACCTGTTTTTTGGGTCCTCCCTTCTGCCGGTCCGGTCATCCCAGGTTGTGCCGGAACAGATACCCCGCTGCCACGAGGGACAGGCCGCCAATGAGCGTCAGCGGCAGGAGGTTCCAGGCGAGAGCGGAAAGAGGCAGTCCTTCCAGGTAGATGCGCCGGATGAGCTCCAGGCCGAAGCGGAGCGGATCGATATAAGTCAGATACTGCAGGAACAGGGGCATGTTGCGGATCGGCGTGATGATGCCCGAGAGCAGGGCCATCGGGACCATCAGCACGATGACATAGACCAGCACCTGCTGCATGTTCTTCGAGATGGATGACACGCAGAGCCCGAGCCCGGTGGAACTCATGACATAAAAGACGATGGCGATATAAAAATCAAGATAAGATCCGGCAAAGGGAACCTGGAACCAGAGCCGGCTGATCAGAAGCAGCGTCGTGCACTGGATCAGCCCGACGATGACGGGCGGGACCGCTTTGCCGAGGAGGATGATCGATTCCGAGACGGGTGCCACAAGGATCTGCTCGAAAGTCCCTTCCTCCCGTTCCCGGGCGACCGAGAGCCCGGCCAGCAGGAAGACCTGGGAAAAGCTCAGCAGGCCGATGATGCCGGGCAGGAAGAACCAGCGCGTGATCTGGTTGGGATTGAACCAGGTGCGGATCTTCAGGTTCACGGGACTCTTTGTCCCGGTCCTTGCGAGGTTGTACTGGTTGACGATGCGGCTCACGTCGCTTGCCGCCTGGCCGGCGATGACCGTATTGCGGCCGTCCGTGATGACCTGGATGGACGCGGGTTCGCCCTTCTGCAGCTTTCTGGCAAAATCGGGCGGGATGGAAAGGGCCATGATGACATCACCGCGGTCGATGTATTTTTCAATCTGATTTGCGTTCTGCAGCGTGACGGTACGCTTGAAAAAGGAAGTGCCGTCGATGGCTGCCAGGATGTCCGCCGATTCCCGGCTGTGGCTCAGGTCCAGCACGGCATAGGGCGCGTCCTCCAGATTGTAGTTCGCCGCATAGCCGAAGAGGAAGCCCAGGATGATGCAGGGAACGAGGATGATGAGGCGCGTGGCTTTGTCCTGCCAGATGGCGAGGATTTCCTTTGTGCAGATGACTGCGAGCTGCTGGAGATACAGTCTGATCCCTTCCATCATTCCACCTTCTTTCGCGTCATGCCAAAAGCGGCACCGACAAAGAATACACCGTACAGGCAGAGCAGGCCGCCTTGTTTGAAGAGGATGCTCCAGTTGTTGCCAGACAGAAACAGCGACCGGATACAGGTCAGGTAGTGGCTGAAGGGCAGGATAGCGCTGATGATCCGGACCCCGACGGGAGCGGAGCGCAGGTCAAAGATGAAACCGGAAAGAACGAAGCACGGCAGGAAACTGACCAGCAGGGAGGACTGGCAGGCAAGGAACTGGTTCTTGGTGATGGCCGAGATGACAAGGCCGATGCCCAGGGCGACCATCAGATAGAGCATCGAGATGAGGATGACGAGGGCCAGGGATCCAACGAGGGGCACTTCAAAGAGAAAGCGTGAAAGGATAAGGCAGATGAAGACGCCCAGCAGCGCGACGCAGAAGTACGGGACGATCTTGGCAAGGACCAGTTCCATCGGGCGGACCGGCGTGACGAATAGGGATTCGAACGTGCCCCGTTCCCACTCCCGGGCCATGACGATGGCCGTCAGCATGATGCCCACGATGGTGACGATCAGCATGATGAGGCCGGGCAGGAAGAACCATGTGCTCGAATTGGCATCGTTATACCACATGCGGGACTGGATTTCGATCCGGGCACTGCGGGCTGCACCGGGCTGACGCTGCAGCCACGAGGCGATGCCGCTTTCGATATAGCCCTGGGTTGACATGGCCGTGGCCGTTTCGACCCCGTCGAGGGCCACGAAGATTGTGGCGTCCCCCTGGGCAAGTTTGGATGTAAAGTCCGGCGGGATATCGATGATGACGCTCGCATCCCTGTCGAGGAACATCTTTTCCGCATCCTTCAGGCTCGTCAGATAGGTCGGTGAAAAATAGGCGGAACCGTTCAGGAAACTGACCGCGTCCTGTGCTTTCGGCGAGGCATCCTCGAGGACCACGACCGTGGGGATATTCTTGATATCCAGCGAAATGCCGTAGCCGATGATCAGGATCAGGGCGATGGGCAGGACGATCCCGAGCAGGAGGGAGCTGGAGTCACGGGAAAGCTGGAGGAATTCTTTGACGATCAGTGCTTTCATGCGCCGCAGGAAACCGTTCATTTTTTCTCCTCTCCTTTCTCGCGGGCCTGATCCACGACAGTCATGAAGATGTCGTCCATATCGGCGCCCTCCATGCGGAACCGCTGCCGGATCTCAGCAGGGCTGCCGATGACGAGCAGATGCCCGTTGTCCTGGATCATGAAGCGGTCGCAGTATTCGGCTTCTTCCATGAAATGGGTCGTGATGATGATGGTCGTGCCGCGGGCGGCAAGCGACGTGATGCGCCGCCAGAAATTGCGCCGCGTGAGCGGGTCGATGCCGGAAGTCGGTTCATCGAGGAAGAGGATCTTCGGTTCATGCAGCAGGGCACAGGCCATGGAAAGACGCTGCTTGTAGCCGCCCGGCAAATCCCCCGCCTTCATGTCGAGGCGGTCCGACAGATAGAATTCCCGGACCACTTCGTCGATCCGGGACTGCAGCCTGCCGGGAGGGAGGCCGTAGATGCCGCCAAAGAAGCGCAGGTTGCTGAGAACGCTCATATTGCCGTACAGGGAAAATTTCTGCGCCACATACCCGACATTGCCGCGGGCCTGGGTCCGCGCCGTACGCAGATTGACCCCGGCGACGGAAAGGAAACCGCTCGTCGCCGGCAGGAGACCGCAGAGCATCTTGAAGGTCGTGGTCTTGCCGGCACCGTTCGGTCCGAGGAGACCGAAGATCTCTCCCTTGTGGACTTCGAAAGAAGTGTTGGCGACGGCCGTGAAATCCCCGAATTTGCGGACGAGGTTCTTGACTGTGATATTGACCTCTTTGCCCGGACGGCCGCCCTTGTCGAGGATGTCCTCCTCTTCCTGCGACGGGGGCAGGGTTTCTGTTTCCGCTTTATGGAGCAGGATCATGAAGCCGTCTTCCAGGCTCGGTTCGACCGGCTCCGGCTGGATGTGCCGCGCGTCCAGATACGGGACGGAGGCGGTTCCCTCGTGCAGGATGAAATGGACTTTGCCGCCCTTGGGGACGGCGTCGACGACGTGCGCCGTGTCATCGATGAGGTGGGCCTGCAGGATCCTTGTCGGCACGCCTTCCGGGGGTGGGAAGCTGTAACAGCGTCCCGCCGCAATCCGGCACAGATCTGCGGGTGTCCCGCTGGCAAGGAGTCCCCCCTTGTGCAGGACAAAGACATGGCTGCAGAGCGCCGCTTCGTTCATATAGGCCGTATTGACGAGGACGGAAAGATGCTCTTCACGGACGAATTCCTGCAGGATTTCCCACAGTTCTTTCCGGGACAGCGGATCGACACCGACCGTCGGTTCGTCAAGGAGCAGCAGCTCCGGGGAACGCACGAGCGTGCAGGCAAGACCGAGCTTTTGCTTCATGCCGCCGGAGAGCTTGCCGGACAGGCGGTCCGTGAAGCGCTCGAGGCCCATCATCGTCAGGAGTTTCGTGAAGCGGACCGGACGCGCTGCTGCGGGTACGCCATGCAGATCCGCATAGAGGTTCATGTTCTCCATGACGGAAAGGTCTTCATAAAGGCCGAATTTCTGAGGCATATAGGAGATGCGGGTCTGAATCTCCTCTGCATCTTTTACGCTGTCGAGACCGAGCACGGAAAGATGGCCCGACGTCGGGTCCATGAGGCCCGAGACAAGCCGCATGAAAGTCGTCTTGCCGGCTCCGTCAGGGCCGATGATGGCAGTCAGAACGCCCCGTTTCACCGTCAGGTCGAGGTGCTTCAGGGCTTCGATGGTCCTGCCTTTTTTGAGTGTAAAGGTCTTATTCAGTTGTTCGGCACGGATTATGATGTCATCCATGGAACTCATCCTTTACAGTTTGATCTTGACCGTGGCGGGCATCCCCATGCGGAGCAGGTTGTCCGGATCTTCCACATAGACGCGGACTTCATAGAGGAGGGCCGGGCGCAGCTCGTTTGTCTCGACGTTCTTGGGCGTGAATTCCGCAGTCGAGGAGATGTATCCCACCTGACCGGGGATGGCTTTATTGGGGAAGCTGTCGATGTAGACGCTCGCCGCACTGCCTTCGTGGAGCTTGCCCAGATCGGACTCCTTGACGTAGACCCGGACCCATTTCTTCGTATTGAGGGAAATCCGGAAGACCGGTTTCTGGGGGGATGCCATGTCGCCGGCTTCCAGCAGGCGGGAGCGGATGACTCCGTCCTGCGGGGCCGTGAGTTCGGACTGGGTCAGGGTGTACTGCTCCTGGGCGAGCTCATTCTTCAGGCTTTCCAGTTTGGCTTCGCCGGCCGCGACATCTTCGGCGCGGGGACCCGCGATGGCAAGGTTATTGGCTTCCCTGGCCTCGTTTGCTTTGGCTGCGGCCACGTCGAGCTTGGAACGGGCATCGTCCAGAGCATCGCGGCTCACGGAACGGCCGCCTGATGTCTCGAAAGCATTGGCCTTGCGGTCGTATTCCCGCTGCAGGAAATCCCTTTCTGCCACGGCAGCATTGTATTTGG
Organism: uncultured Acidaminococcus sp.; assembly: GCA_900315205.1. Lineage (GTDB taxonomy): Bacteria > Bacillota > Negativicutes > Acidaminococcales > Acidaminococcaceae > Acidaminococcus. The sequence goes on along the minus strand of OMYF01000055.1, from coordinate 2,149 downwards.
CCGCGGCCTGGGCCAGGTCTTCCTGACGGGTCCCGTTGTGGAGCTTGTCCACAGCGGCTTGCTGGGCGTCGATCTGGGACTGGGTGATCTTGATCTTGTACTGCAGGTCGTTCGTGTCGAGACGGGCGAGGACCTGTCCTTTTTTGACAGAATCGCCTTCCTCCACGAGGACTTCGGCAATGCGGTCGCTGTTCTTGAAAGCGAGGGATACTTCACGGAGGTCGACATTGCCGTTGATCGTAAGCGTCCCTGCCGCAATTTTCGCCTGATGATGCTCATAGAGGGCAAAGGCGCCGGCACCGATGAGCACGATGATGACAGCACACGCAATGATGCTGAGGACGCGGCTGCCCCTGATTTTAGCTAAGATATTTTTCATATCCGGATTCTTCCTTTCTGGGCTGACCCTGCGTCAGCGCCTGGGACTGCTGCCTGCCTTTGCTCCGTCCTGGACCGCATCGAGGGGCTTCCAGCCGCCGCCGAGGGCCTTGAAGAGGGAGACCATGGAGGTCAGTTCCTTGCCTTTTGAAACGGTGCAGGCCTGATCGAGCTGCAGGTACGAACGCTCCGCGTCAAGGACATCCATATAGTTGGAAATCCCATTGTCGAAGCGGTTCCGGGCAAGATCATAGGCATTTTTCGCTGCATCCCGTCCTGTTTCCAGTGTTTCCCGGCGGGCATGGTCCTGCGTGATGGACGCCATGGAGGTGCGGACTTCGCCGGCGGCCTGGAGCACGGTCTTTTCGTATTCCGCCTGGAGTTCCTTTTCTTTCTCCTTCTGGACACGGACATTTTTCTGCAGGGCACCGCCGTTAAAGAGCGGGAACGTGACCTGGGGCAGGATGGCAAAGCCCTGGCTGCCGGAAGCGAAGAGGCCGCCGCTCAGCGTCGCGAATCCGAGCAGACCGAGGATGGAGAATTTCGGCTTCAGTTCCGCCTTGGCCGCACTGGTGCGGGCAATCTGGGCGGCCCAGGCCCGTTCCGCCGCGTGGACATCGGGGCGCTGGCGCAGCACTTCAGCCGGGATGGCGTTATAGAGGCGCACGTCGATGTCGGGCAGGGGCTGCGGTGCCATGAGGCTGTTGTCAAGGGACCCCGGCACGGTTCCCGTAAGGACGGCCAGACGGTTCAGGCAGGTGGAGATGCTTTTTTTCAGCTCCGGGATCTTCGCTTCCGATGATTTCAGCGTGTATGTGGCCTGTTCGGAAGGCAGGTCCGAGAGCAGACCCGAGTCCCTGTTGACCTGGAGCAGACTGAGATTCTCCTCCTGGTTCCGGATATGGGCTTCTGTCACGGCAAGTTCCTCCTGGAGCGTCCGCAGCGTGATGTAGTTCATCGCCACTTCAGCTGAAAGGCTGACCCAGGCGGCATAGAGCTGAGCATTGCGGGCCTGCAGGGTATCGGAGGCCGCCCTGACCTTGGCCCGCGTCCTGCCAAAGACATCGATTTCCCAGGAGGCGTCGATGCCGGCATAGGAACCTTCTTCTTTGTTGTCGATCCCGAGGGGATACTGCCGCAGTCCGTTCGGCGTCAGTCCCTCCGTGACGGAATCGGGCACTTCGCCCCGCATCCAGCCGCCGTTGACGTTGATCCAGGGGAGACGGGCCGCCTCGGCGATGCCCACCTGCTGCCGTGCCTCGGCAAGGCGAGCCCGGGCGGCCTGGAGATCCCGGCTGTTTGTGAGCGCCGTGGTGATCAGCTGGTCCAGCGTGTCATCATGGAAGACTTTCCACCATTCGGACAGGACTTCCGGTGTCAGGGCCTCTGATGTGCTTTCCGTGGCATAGGGATTGGCGTACTCCCCGGCAAGCTGCGTCCACGATGTCCGGCGCAGATCCGGGCCCTGGGCGGGGGCACTCTTTTCTTCCGCACCAGCCGCGGCCGGAAATGCATAAAAGGCAGCCATCAAAAGGGATAGACCCAGGGCTGCCCGACGATTTCGCTTCATGTACGATCCACCTCCATAGAACAGGAAGAGACTTTTTTGAGAGATAACATACCAAAAGTATAGATGATTCGAATAGGGATTGCAAGGAAAACAGACTTGTCAGGTATGTGTCAACAAGTTCTCGGTCAAGACCTTTTCATCGAATAGTTATTCACCAATCAGATATGTTCACAGCTCGTTCGGATAATCTGTTCCCGCAGC
>OMYF01000057.1 GCA_900315205.1 uncultured Acidaminococcus sp. | reverse complement strand
GCGGCATCAGGCGGCCCCGGAAAGCGCATCTGTTTCCCCGGGGCATGCGCTTTCCCGCTGCCTCACCGGGAAATCTCCATTTCCTTCTTTGCTTCTGCAGATGCATAGACCGCGTCCGTAACCATCTGCACCCGGTAGGCATCCAGCAGATCCGGATGGCTTTCCCGATCCCCGCTGACGGCCGTGATGAAATCATAAATGCTGGCAACATGGTACCGGATCCAGGAAATATTGACGCGGGGCGGCGGAAAGATTGCCTCGCCGCCGTATTTCTGCATGGTTTCGATGGCCTTGTACCCGGTAAAACCGCCGATGGGCCCCTGCTCGTCCCCGCAGCTGAAATACTGCAGCACATTCGGATTTTCCTGATTGAATTTGAGGGACCCTTTCTCTCCGTAGATCTCGACGGCAAAATCGATTCCCGCACCTGCCGCCACCTGGGAAAGGAGCAGTGTCCCCGTCACGTCCTCCCGGCACTTCAGCAGTACATTCAGGATATCTTCGAGCTCGATTTTCCCCGTCCGGTTCTCCCCCCTGACCGGGCGTTCCCTGAACACAGTCCTTTTGACGGCATAGACGCTCTCCACATCCCCGATCAGCCAGTCGATCAGATCGATTGCATGCGTCCCCAGCGCATACAGGACTCCGCCGCCCGCCTTCGCTTTTGTGGACTGCCAGGAGATGGGCCGAAGCGGATCCAGGAATTCCGATCCGTAATACTTCACATTGAACTGGATGATCCTGCCGATCCGCCCTTCCTGCAGGAGCTGTCTGGCGCGCATGATGGCAGGACAGAACCGGTATTCAAAGGACATCCGGTTCGTTTTTTTGTAGCCATACTCTTCCATGGCCGCTTTGACGTCCCTTGCTTCTTCCAGGCTGAGGGCCAGCGGTTTTTCACAGTAAATCGCCTTATTCGCCCGGATCGCTGCAAGCAGCACGTCCTTATGGAGATAGTTCGGAGTGCAGATATCGACTGCATCGACCTGCGGATCGGCGATGAGCTCCCGATAATCCGCATACACTTTTTGGAACTGTACCGGCAGATTCTCCACCGGATGCGGCGCCGCGAGCGCATACAGTTCGATCTTTACATCCTGCGGCATCCGGTAAAAATAAGCAAGGTTCTGATAGCACAGGGTATGCATCTTTCCCATATACCCGAACCCCACGATCCCGATCCGTATGGTCTTCATAGCCACTCCTCCCCGTAAATGAAGGGAACCCCCAAAGATCCCCTGGACTGAAAAATCCTATACTGAAATGCCGAAGCCTGTGAACCTGCCTTGTCCATAAGCTCCCTGCTCCACGCTGAGACAGAGACCTGTCCAAACTGCAATCCAAACCAGCCACAGCGAAGGCTGAAAGAAGAACAGATATGTCTTTTTTATTGTAGCGAAAAAAGCTTTCCTTTAAAAGAGTGTACCGTAAAAGATTTTGAAGAGCAGGGATTCCGCCTCCTGCTTTATGCGAAATCCACTTCTTCCGCCTCCTGCCGTCCTCCTTTGCCAAAATGGAATCTTTCCGGGCCTCCGGACAAGTGTATGCCGGGACGGACGAAGGGGTGTGAAGCACATGGCCTCACACCCCTCTTTTTCCCCGGACATCCTGCGTCCTGTGACTTCTGCAGGATCGGCAGCAGCATGGATCCGAAATGACATCTGCCATATTAAGGGCCCGCACCTTCCTGATCCCGGGCATCCTTAAATTTCCACGAGATTATATTCCCTGCTGCCCATCTTAAGCGTTTCCATGTATTCCAGCTGATGACGGCCCAGACGGCTGTCGATGCGTTCCACGATATCTTTATTGTCACTGGACGGCAGGCTGTAGATCAGGTCGATGCCTGCCTGATCGGCAGCAAGGATATCCGTCGAACCAATGATGCCGATGTCCGGGCAGGCCGGCAGGGCTGCATTCGCTACACAGTCGCAGTCGACAGAGATATTTTTAAGGACGCTCACATAGGTGATATTTTTGCCGAAATGATCCATCGTTCCCTTACCGGACTCCACCATCCGTTCCAGGAACGGTTTGCCCATGGGCCAGCCATCCCCGTGGATCTGCCGCTTCCCCACTTTGCCGGAAGCACAGCCGATACCGATATTCTTCAGTGCACCGCCGAACCCTGCCATCGGATGGCCCTTAAAATGCGTATAGACCAGCATGGAATCATAATTCAGCATATGCTTGCCCACAGAGATCTCTTCCAGGTGGAGGCCCGGAGTATAAGGATACGCGTTGTTTGAATAATTTTCCTGATCCAGGAAATCCTTCATCCCGGGAATGGGGATCATCGTATCTCCGTCCTCATCCATGATATCCACCTTACAGAAGTCAAATCCGTTGATTCTGATCGTTTCCCGGTGCGTGTCCGTGTGCATCCGCGGGCTGTGATAGTAGACATTGCATTCCACAATAGTACTGTTCGGGATACTTGCCTGCAGCGCCTTGATGTAATCCCGCGGCAGAAGATTCGGGCCATGCGGTTCCACTGTGGAGAGTTTGATAGCGATCCTCCCCTTCATGTTCTGGTTCACTTTCCGGTAGATCTTCTTTACGCCCTCCGGGCTGAGGTCACGCGTGAAATACACCGTCGGCTTTGTCGGATCAAAGGTTTTCGTCGCATGCAATCCCGCCCATGGTTTCAGTCTTTCGGAGGAAGCGGATGCAGCCTCCGCTTTCTTCCTGAGATCAAGAAAAGAAGGAACGGCCACTGCAGCGGCTGCAGCAAGGCCCGTCACTTTCAGAAAATCCCGCCGGGACATATCCTTACCTGACATAAGGCTTCACTCCTTCAGCATCTGGATTTACTTTCTTTGTTCAAAAAATTATAAATATCTGCGGTTTCTTTTTCAGTTGCAAATCCTAATGTCTGAAGTGGCAAATCTTAATATGATTATCGCCGGCACGCAGCAAACAGCAGCCAGATATCCATAAAAGAGTACATTATCCAAACGGTCAGCTTGTTATATCAGGCAAAAGCAAAATCAGTCCCTGTTTGATTTCGCAGTCCTTCCCGGGATGGTCAGCCAGTCAGCTCCGCAGCCGGCATCATGGAGCAGCTGCATCAGGGCTTCTGCTCCCATAAAGACCGTCGCCGTATTTTCCATGGGATGCATCCCGATCTGCTGGTGCCGGAACTCTGCATCCAGATAGAAACGGACCTTATGATCAGGGTCACCAAGAAGGCCCAGCGGTGTCACGGAGCCCTGTTTCACACCGACATATCGCTCCAGGTCGGCTTCTGATGCAAAAGTCAGGCGCCGCGAGCCGATTTCCCGCTGCAGGGCTTTCAGATCCACTTGCTTCCTGCCATGGACAGCCACCAGATAGTAATGGGCCTTCTTATCATCCCGCAGGAACAGATTTTTCGCGATCTGCTCTTCATGCGGAATATGGAGTGCATCGGTTTCCTCCATATTAAATACAGCCGGATGCTCAATAAGATGAAAAGAAACTCTTTCCTTCAGAAAGCGAAGACACTCTTCCCTGTCCATATCCTTCCTCCTTAAGGGAACCGGTCATCCCTTTGATTCCCATCCAGATAGCGTGAAGATACAAAAAAACCTTCCCGACTCTGGGAAGGCAAACGTTCAATATTGGTGACCCTGGAGTGATTCGAACACTCGACACACGGCTTAGAAGGCCGTTGCTCTATCCAGCTGAGCTACAGGGCCGTTATAAATGAAAATGGAGCGGGTGATGGGAATCGAACCCACGTAACTAGCTTGGAAGGCTAGCGCTCTACCATTGAGCTACACCCGCATAAGAATTGGTCGGAGCGACAGGATTTGAACCTACGACCCCCTGCTCCCAAGGCAGGTGCTCTACCAAACTGAGCTACGCCCCGACATCATTAAAAATGGTGGGCGCTAACAGGATCGAACTGCTGACATTCTGCTTGTAAGGCAGACGCTCTCCCAGCTGAGCTAAGCGCCCATAGGAAAATGGTGACCGGGGGGGGAATCGAACCCCCGATACCGCCGTGAAAGGGCGGTGTCTTAACCGCTTGACCACCCGGCCATCTGGCTCCCCGAGTAAGACTCGAACTTACAACAACTCGATTAACAGTCGAGTGCTCTACCATTGAGCTATCGGGGAATGTCGTTTCGCTCACGCGTCACAAGAGGTATTATAGCGGTCAGCATCAAAAATGTCAATGGCTTTTTTGGGAGGACAGGATCAGTTCCCCGTCCCGGCCCTTCCCCGCCGGCTGCGGCGGGAGGGAAAAGAGCCATGAACTTCCGGGATGATGCGGGCCTTTCAGCGGCGGACCTTGATCACGACTTTCTTTACCTTGACGGGGCCTTCGCCGGCACACCGGCAGTTCGGCCGGTGGACTTCCCAGGGGAAGAAGACTGCCAGGTCCCCCGCCTCCAGGCGGACCGTATTTTCTTTCTGCGTCCTGCTGTAAAAGACGATATCATCCGTTTCCCGTCTGTCCTCCGTAATCCCGGATGCGTTTTCCTCATCCGTGAAGCCGATGCATTCATGTCCTTTGGCCACAAGCTGGATATCGATATAGGCGAAATGCTTTTCCGGACGGCGCTCCCCGGGCGGCTCCGTTTCATACTCATTGACGCTGGCGAAGATATCTTCTCCGTCGAGCAGCGTCTTCCCCACGGGCAGCGCGTTCAGGTCGAGCGCCGCGGCTTTCTGCAGGGCTTCGTGGAGCCGTCCTGTCACAAAGGGCAGCAGACGGCCGATTTCCTTCTGGCTTCCGGTGATCATAGGGTTTCCTCCTTGGGCAGCAGTGCCTGCAGCTTGCGGTACACGCGCAGGGCATTTTTATAAAAAAAGGCTTCGTGTTGAGCTTCCGGTATGACAAGCTTCATGACATCGATATAGGACCGCAGATTGATCAGGGGCCAGTCCGTCCCGTAAAGGACTTTTTCATACCGGTCCGTATAGTCGAGCCACATGCGGAGGTACCGGAAATAGTCACGGTGCTTTTCGTAAAAGATCGCACCGTCAAAATTGCCTTCCAGCAGTCCGGACAGATCCACACAGACATTTTTATTTTTGGCCATGACCTCGGCCGCGTCGAGGATCCAGGGGTTGCCGCAGTGAGCGATGATGAACGTGGTCCTCGGGAATTTGACCGCCACCGGATCGATGGTCAGCGGATGGGCATATTTCAGTTCCCCATGGCCGCCGGCAGTATCCCCCGTATGAAAGACCACGGGCACATCATAGGCTGCAGCAAGTTCATAGAGCGGATAATGGCGCGGATCATCCGCATAGACACGGTTGTACCCGGTATAGATCTTGATGCCCACGCACTGCGGCGTCTGCAGGAAGCGTTCCACTTCGAGAGTTGTCTTTTCTGCCTTTTCCGGTGTGATGAGTTCACTCTGTATGCCTGCACAGTAGGCGATTTCCCGGGGCTGGTTATAATGAGCCAGGTCGAAATCGCCGGCAAGATCAGGAACCTGGGGGACGACGCCTCCATAAGCAGCCGGTCCGCCGTCCCCATTGCCCATGACGATGGACATCACCACACCGTTTTCCCGGCAGGCCTTCAGATAATGCTCCGCCGTATTGACATGACCCGCGTTCTGCGCGTCGATGTCGAAATTGCGGCGCCGGGCAAAATGCATATGCGCGTCAATGATCCTCATTCGTATCACCTTCCTCTCCGATCCACAGGGCTCTTTGTTCCTCAACGAAGGGAAGCACTCCCTTCAGCTGCTGTTTCTGTTCCTCCAAAAGCGCCAGCACCGTCTGTACGACACCGCGGTCGAAGCTGACACTGGCACTGCCCATGGTGTCTGCAGGCAGGTTCCTTCCCTGCAGCGGCCGGATATGCTGCGTCACAGTCAGGTACCACTGCCGGGTCTGTCCGATCCTTTTCTGGTCGACAGTAGCCACGATGAGCCAGGAAGCGCCCGCCTTCCGTGCCCGCTCTCCAATGAACTGAGGTTCCGCAAAATCGTCGCCCGGCAGGCTGCCTTTACCGACAACTGTATAAGAAGGCAGCAGAGCTCTGTATTCATCCAGGACGAACCGTCCCAGATCCGGCGAAAAGCGGTCGTCGAATCCCTTGTTGCGGGAATAGACAGCAAGTGCCACGAGCGGTTTTCCTTCCGTCCGGTATTCCTGCGGCGGTGCGGCAAGGGCTCCGGCCGCAATGGCTTTGTCCCAGCTGTCATAGAAATGCTTCACAGCCAGGTCGTAATAGAAAGAGATCGGATGCTGGAACGAAGCATATTTTCGTGAAAGGGAAAACTTCTGCACTTTCCCGAACTGGGCATATCCCCCGCCGATAAAGGTCTGGAGGGATCCTGGCACAGGATCGAGACTTGTCACGACCCGCAGGAGGTCGATCCGGCTGCCCCAGGTTTCGCCAAAGGCCCTGTTGCCCACGGCCGGCGCGCCAAAGGTAATGACGGGGATCTGTTCCCTCGAGACACCCTGTACTGCGAGGCGGGCGGCGGCCAGTGTCGCTGCTGCTCCGCCCAGGCTGTGCCCTGTAAAGAGGAGCCGTCGCTCCGGATGGGCTTTGAGGTAAGCCGGGAGCGGATCGGGCACCCCATCCCCGTCGATATCGACAGGAGTGGCAAGGAGCGCCCGGGCATACTGGTCAAATCCCTGATGGACAGCGGGCACATTTTCATCTTTCGCCGGATTTTTCCGGCTGTCGGCCTCAGCAAAAGGCACGGGTTTCGTCTTCAGATTCAGAGCCCAGTCAGAACGGCTCTGGCTGCCCCGGACAGCGAGGATGGTTGGCAGGACTCCGGCGATGGGCTTATTTCCCACAGCCACGTCAAAATGGATGACCGTCCGGCCGTCCCGATACAGATAAGGCGTGACATGCCAGCCATAATCCATGAAAAGCTGATGTTCCTGACTTGCGGCGCCGTTTTTGTAGGTCCCGGAACAAAGGGACGCGGCAGCTGCGGTGACAGCGGCAGCGCTGACCTCCTTCCGCAGGGTTTCCGGCAACTCGGCCGGTCCGGCAGTACGGACCGCCGCAGCCATTCCGGAAACAGACTCTGCTGGAACAGCTGCCGGGGCTTTTGCAGCCGCGCTGCAGACAGACCGGCTGCTGCAGACCCCTAAAAAAAGGACAAGGCCCAGTGCTGCAGGAAGGGCCTTGGAAACGATGCCAGGATTATTTCTGTACGGTCTTGTGAGAATCATTGATTTGCCTGATTTCCTCCTGGCTGAAATTGGCAGTGACAACTCCGTCCAGCAGGTCTCCGATTTCATTGACCTGGAAAATTACATTGATTCCCCCATTGGTGAGGACATAATCTTCAGGGACCCGGGTAATGGGCTTCTTGGGCACGATCCTGACATAGCCGTCACGGTAAAAATTCGTCTTTGCCCGGGCGTTGAGGTCGTCCACGGTCAGGTTGACGATGTTCTGGAGCGGGATCCGCTGGCCCGTCTTCATATCGTACACAGCGCCCCAGGCCCGCATGACGTTCTGCTTGCCGTCGTTGCGCAGGTCGTACATGATAAAGGAAACAAGATCTTTGTCCTCATAGGCAGTCTCGAACCAGGTCTTGCCGGAAATGAACTTCCGGGCCATGTAATCATACCGGAAATCATCCATGAAGCCCCGGATATCCGCATTGATCGCCTTGGTTGCCGCTTTGTTGTCCGCCTTCACATAGGGCCAGCTCATTTCGATATTTTCGATTGCCGCATTTTTTTCCTGTATTTCTGCCATGGCAGGGAGCGTCAGTCCCATACAGAGGATCAGTGCCGCAATAAAACTTTTTTTGAACATTCCGTACAACTCCTTTCGGTTCCGGATCCGTGCCATGATGAGTCCGGCAGGGGATCCGTATCCGTTGCTGTGGAGGACGCTGCGGATGCGCGCAGCATATCCGTTTTTATTCTTCAGTCCGCGTCAGGGTGTCCTGCCGTTTTTCCACGGCAAGCACAAAAACTTCATTTCCCTCTACCCGGAATTTGACCGTATAGGCGCCGAAATCCATCCCGTAGATCCGGTCCGGTGCACTCTGATAGTGGGGCCTCGGGTCCTGGGCAAGGACACCCAGGAGAGCCTGCTGCTCTTCTGCAGGGAGTTTTGCCAGCAGATTTTCGGGACAGCGGACCGTCAGTTTCCTGTCCGGTACGGAAGCAAAACCGCAGCGGGCCCCCGTGCGGATATCCGCATAGGCCACATACGGTTTGATATCATAGATGGGCGTATTGTCCATCAGATCCGCTCCGCTGACCACAAGCTGCGGTCCCAGCGGCGTATGCCAGAGGATCTTCTCCAGTCTGACCACGGAAATACCCAGCGGATTGGGCCGGAAGGGCGAACGGGTGGCAAACACACCGAGGCGGCGGTTGCCGCCAAGCCGGGGCGGACGGACCGTAGGAGACCAGGTCGTATTGCCGGAAAATCCCCAGATCAGCCAGATATGGGAGAAATCCTCCAGGCCCCGCAGGGCTTCGGGCATCCGGAAGCCTTCTGCAAAAACGATTTGCCCTCTCAGCTCCGGGACAAGGCCGCTTTGCCGGGGCAAACCGAATTTTTCCGGAAAAAGGCCCCGGTAACGGGCTACGGGAACCAGCGTCAGGGTTCCATTGCTGCCAGTGATCATTTTTCAGACCGGACCTTCGGAATCTTCGTTTCGTTGAGCCTGTTGTCCACATAGAACCGGGTTCCATTGGCAGTCAGTTCTGCCGCCAGGCCTTTGGTCGTCATCTGATACATCCACATACCCGGTGCTACCTGGAAAGAACCTTCGAGAGCGTCGCCATGGACATCGTCCGTAGCAGCTGCCACGGCCTGTCCGCCAAAAGTCCATCCTTTGGTGATGAACTCCGTAAAAGCGTCAATGGTATCAAAGACAAAGATGATATTGGACTGCCGGATCCCGAGTCCGAGTCCCACTTTGCCCTGAGCCATCTTCATAAAGACTTCGGTGCCGTTGGCCTGGTTGATGGCGCGGCCCCGTCCATGGCCCCCGCCGATGAAGCCAGCCGTGTAGCTCGTATCGACAAAGACCGCATACCCGTAAGCATGTTCGATCGCGCGTTTAGACTTGGGCTTCTTTGCATACAGATCCTTCAGGACCTTATACGTCTTGACGCGGAGCTCCTGTCTTTCCTGTTCCCGCCGGGCAGCTTTGTCCTCGGCTGACGAAGCCGCGTCGCTCAGCACAGGGATGGCCAGGAAACAAACCGTCAGCAGGGCCGCAGCCCATTTCATCCACTTTTTCATCATACCGCCTCCCGTCCTGGATCAGCATTCCTTACACATTCGGCATCGGAAGGATGGAACCTCCGCCGAGCAGTCCGATGGAGCGTCCGCCCAGCCACTGGTTGGATGCATCACCGCGGTCATAATAGATGTTGTGGCCATTGCCTTTAATGTTGGCGAGGGTCGTGTCTTCATCCGTAAAAGCAGTCACATAGGCGTCGCCGGTCAGGGCCCAGGTCGATTTCGTATCCAGGGAAACAGCCGTCCTCCGGGCAGTCTTTTCTGTATTGATGGTGCCCGTCCAATGGCTTTCATTGGCCAGTTTGACTTCGGCAGTGCTCAGCGCATCGACTTCGATCCGTCCGTTCAGGGGCTGCTGGCTGGCCATGAAGAGTGCCTCACCGCCATTGGCGCCTTCCTTCCCCCAGGTGCCGCCGGCCACGCGGGCAAGGATATCCCCTTCGTACTGGAGTCCCGTCATTTCCAGATAGATGCGGGCCCTTGTATTGGTCACATAGAACATCGGGCCGGTGCCGACATGGTGCAGGGTGGAATGTTTGGCCGAAAACCGGGAATAGCTGTCCGCTGCCGGCTGCGTGTGGAGCTGGCGGTAAAGCAGGACACCCTCGCTGCCCCCGCCCACAAGATCCACATACTCCAGACGGGCCGCATTGCGGCCTTCGACCACGGCGATACTGCTCGCAGCCGCACCGCCGCGCACTTCTGATACCGAGACATCCCCGCCTGAATAGACGACAGGACTCTCTTTGCCGGAAGTGGACAGGGTGCTCTGGGTCACCGTCACGGCAGCTTTGCCGCCGGCGGCACTGACTGCAGCACTGTGTTCACCCGCTGTACCGACATTGACATTATTGGCCACGACCTTGCCTTCCTGGCTTGCCGCGATACCCGGGCACCAGATCCCATCCGTACGGATATTGCTGTTATGCAGTTTCACGTTGGACTGGGCTCCCGCGGCAAAGACGGCCGCCGCGCCGTCCGCCTGAGCATGGAGGACGCAGCCTTCCAGGGCAGCGGTGCTGTTGATGACAGTAAGGACGGCATTCTGCCCGTTCAGCCGGCTCCCTTTGAGGCTCGTGGTCGATCCCAGCTTGCTGAGATTGCTGTGGCTGACGGTTACGTTGGCTCCGTTCCTGATGAGCAGGGCACTCTGATCGGACTGAGCGGCCGCATAGCTGTCCGCCAGGTTCTTTGTTTCTCCGGACACGGCTTCGACGCCGCGGAGCTGATCCACTTCAAGGGGCTGCCCTTCTTCAGCGCCCACCTCGGCTGTATGCACAGCTTCCGCCGTTACGGTTTTGCCCGCCGGAGCCGCGGCAGCTTCCTTCTTTGCAGCCGCCTGTACTCCGGAGCAGGCGGTCAGCGTCAGGAGGACGGCCAATGCCAAAGTTTTATTGAATTTCATGGATAAAGCACTCCTTTTTTCCCTTTTTAGATAGCTACAGTATACCATTTTTGAGGAAGATAGGAAACAATACCGACCGTAT
>OMYF01000059.1 GCA_900315205.1 uncultured Acidaminococcus sp. | reverse complement strand
TGTACTGTACCCCTAAGTGTGGACACTTTTCAGGAGCTGACTGCTGACCCCTGGCTGCTGGCGGCCGAGAGCTGACGGCTGGGCGCTGCTCCACAACGCCACCGCCCCCACTGAACGACAAAAGGCACACCTCTTGCGAGGTGTGCCTTTTGATTGTAACAGAGGATCATCCTATCCGCAGGGGATGGAATTATTCAGCATCCAGCTTTACATAACCAGCCAGACGGGCTTCAGCATCCTGCTGCGTCTTAGCATACAGCTCTTCTGCAACATCCGGGAAGGTCTTGGCCAGAGAAGCATAGCGGACTTCGCCCTTCAGGAAATCTTTGAAGGTATCGAACTTCGGAGTCTTCGTGGAATCCAGGAAGAAGCTCTTCTTGCCGGCAGCCTTTTCCACAGGGTTGTAACGGTAGCAGGACCAGTAACCACATTCCACAGCAGCCTTGGCTTCGAGGAAGGAGTGCTGCATACCGCGTTTGATACCGTGGTTGATGCAAGGAGAATAGCAGATGATCAGGGAAGGACCATGGTAAGCTTCAGCTTCCTTCAGGGCCTTCACAGCCTGGTTCTTATCAGCACCCAGGTTGATCTGAGCTACATACACATAACCATAGGTCATGGCCATCATGCCCAGATCCTTCTTCTTGGTTCTCTTGCCGCTGGCAGCGAACTTGGCAACTGCAGCTTCAGGAGTGGACTTGGAGGACTGCCCGCCGGTGTTGGAGTAAACTTCGGTATCGAAGACCATGACGTTGACATCGTCGCCGGAAGCAAGGACATGATCCAGTCCGCCGTAACCGATATCATAGGACCAGCCGTCGCCGCCGAAGATCCACTGAGAACGTTTCACGAAGAACTGCTTGGCTTCATAAATAGCTTCCAGTTCAGGTTTGCCGGCTTTTTCAGCTTCCAGCAGAGCCGTCAGCTTGTCAGCGCGTTCACGGGAGCCTTCGCCTTCGTTTTCGTTGGCCAGCCAGTCTTCCATGGCAACCTTCAGATCAGCAGAGCAGCTGTCTTTCACAGCCGTGATTTCCTGAGCCAGGCGATCGCGGCAGGCTTTCACGCCGAGATACATGCCGAGGCCGTATTCAGCGTTATCTTCGAACAGGGAGTTAGCCCAGGCAGGACCATGGCCCTTATGGTTCTTCGTATAAGGCATGGACGGAGCGGAAGCACCCCAAATGGAGGAGCAGCCCGTAGCGTTGGCAACCATCATACGATCACCGAACAGCTGGGTAACCAGTTTAGCATACGGAGTTTCACCGCAGCCAGCGCAGGCACCGGAGAACTCAAGCAGCGGCTGTTCGAACTGAGAACCCTTGACGCTGAACTTGTTCATCGGATTGACCTTCGGGGTGATGTTCTTCTGAGCATAATCCCAGGCATCCTTCAGGTGTTCCTGAGTAGCGAACGGCTTCATTTCCAGAGCCTTCACAGGGCAGGCATCCACGCAGTTGCTGCAGCCCTGGCAGTCCATCGGGGAGATGACGATGCGGAAGTTCAGGCCCTTGGCACCGGTAGCCGGCTTGGTAGCCAGTTCAGCAGGAGCAGCCTTGGCTTCTTCGTCGCTCATCAGCAGCGGACGGATAGCGGCATGCGGGCACATGATAGCGCACTGGTTGCACTGGATGCACTTGTTGATATCCCATTCCGGAACGTTGATGGCAATACCGCGTTTTTCGTAAGCAGCGGTGCCGGAGGGGAACGTACCATCGGCCTGGCCCATCAGTTTGCTGATCGGCAGGGAAGCACCTTCCTGTTCGTTCATCGGAACCATGATATCGTCGACCCATTCGTTTCCGGTCTTCGGATAGAGGACTTCGTCTTCAGCCGTAGCCCAGGAAGCAGGGATCTCGACCTTATGGATTGCATTGACACCTTCGTCAACGGCCTTGTTGTTCATATCGACAACGTTCTGGCCCTTCTTGCCGTAGGAGTGCACAATGGATTCCTTCAGGTATTTGATTGCGTCATCCACAGGGATGATGCCGGTCAGTTTGAAGAATGCGGACTGCATGATCATGTTGATGCGGCCGCCCAGACCGATGCTGGAAGCGATCTTGACAGCGTCGATCGTGTAGAAGTTGATCTTCTTGGTAGCGAGGTAACGTTTCAGCTGGCCAGGGAGTTCCTTATCCAGTTCTTCATCGGTCCACGGGCAGTTCAGCATGAACACGCCGCCTTCCTTCAGGCCGTTGGCTACGTTGTAGCGGCGGACATAGGAAGCGTTGTGGACAGCCACATAGTCAGCGAAGTTGATGAGGAACGGCATATGGATCGGAGTATGGCCGAAACGCAGGTGGGATACCGTTACGCCGCCGGACTTCTTGGAGTCGTAAGCGAAGTAGCCCTGTGCATACATATCGGTCTTGTCGCCGATGATCTTGATGGCGCTCTTGTTGGCACCGACGGTACCATCGGAACCCAGGCCCCAGAACATGCAGCTCGTGGTGCCTTTCGGGGTGATATCCAGAACCTTTTCCTTCTTCAGGGACAGGTGGGTCACATCATCGGTGATGCCGACGGTGAAGTGGTTCTTCGGTTCAGCAGCCTTGAGGTTGTCGAATACGGCAAGGGCATCGCCAGGATAGTATTCCTTGGAACCCAGGCCATAACGGCCGCCGATGATCAGAGGCTTGTCAGCTTCATTGTAGTAAGCGTTGCGGACATCCAGGTACAGAGGTTCGCCGTCGGAGCCGGCTTCCTTCGTTCTGTCGAGGACAGCGATGCGCTTAACAGTCTTGGGCATGGCAGCCAGGAAGTGTTTGATGGAGAACGGACGGAAGAGGTGGACGTTCAGGACACCGACCTTTTCACCCTTGCCGACCAGGATCTTGGCAACTTCTTCAGTGGTCTGAGCGCCGCTGCCCATCATGACAACCACGTTTTCAGCGTCAGGAGCGCCGACGTAGTTGAACAGTCTGTAGTCACGGCCGGTCAGTTCGCTGATCTTGCCCATATATTCTTCAACAATGTCAGGCAGTGCATCATAATACTTGTTCACTGCTTCACGAGTCTGGAAATAGATGTCCGGGTTCTGGGCAGTACCGCGGATAACAGGGTTGTCCGGATTCAGGGCATGCTTACGGAACTTTTCGAGTTCATCGTAATCAACCAGTTTAGCCAGATCATCATAGTCCAGCAGTTCGATCTTCTGGATTTCGTGAGAGGTACGGAATCCATCAAAGAAGTTCAGGAAAGGAACATGGCCTTTGATAGCAGACAGGTGAGCCACAGCAGTCAGATCCATGACTTCCTGTACACCGCTTTCGCAGAGCATGGCAAAACCGGTCTGACGGCAGGCCATGACGTCGGCATGATCGCCGAAGATGTTCAGGGAGCTGGTTGCCAGAGCACGGGCAGACACATCGAATACTGCAGGAAGCAGTTCGCCTGCGATCTTGTACATGTTCGGGATCATCAGCAGCAGACCCTGAGAAGCAGTGTAGGTGGTGGTCAGGGCACCGGCGGCCAGGGAGCCGTGTACAGCACCGGAAGCACCAGCTTCAGACTGCATTTCCATGATCTGCATCGGGCGCCCAAAGATGTTTTTCTTGCCATGGGAAGCCCACTCATCACTGACTTCTGCCATCGGAGAAGAAGGAGTGATAGGATAGATCGCTGCAACATCACTGAATGCGTACGAAGTATACGCGGCGGCGGTGTTACCATCCATCGTCTTCATTTGCTTTTTAGACATTGTTCAAAGCCCCTCTTTCTTAGATAAATGACTACGGCGTGACGAACGATATCGTCTTCTGTAGTCTCCCTAATCTCCTATAGTATATAACAAATTTATCATAATCACAAATGAATTTTTTCCCAATTCACGACAATTTACCTAATTTTCATAAATGTAATGTCGCTTTTCCCCCTCGTCAGGATTGCAGCGGACTTTTTCGCGGCCTTGCAGAGTCTTATCCCAGCTGCCTGAAAAATCACAAAACGGGAACCGCCCCACGCGGCGGACACAGGCAGGGATACGCCTCTTTCCCTGCCGGGTTCCCCCGTGGTTCCGCCGGCTCCGGGCCGGAGCAGTTGCTTTTTTCTCAGCGGTCTGCTACAATCGGAATCAGCACTGGGGGTGCTATCGCTGAGAGGCCTTACGGCCGACCCTTCGTACCTGACGCGGATAATCCCGACGTAGGAAAGTGTTTCAAGGTCAGATTTTCCTGAGAACTGCTTTCTCCCATGCGGGAAAGCAGTTCTTTTTACTTCCTGCGGATTTTCCCCGGCCCGCCGGGGCTGGAAAGCGGCAGCGCCCCAGCAGACAGACCAAGGAGGAAGAACAAACATGCAAACACAACGCCAGGCCGCTTTAGCCGGCAAGATCACGGACGCCATGAACGAGGTCGCCCGCCAGGAAAACATCGATCCTGAAGTCATCAGAGAGAGAGTTGCCAAAGGCACCGTTGCCATCTGCGCCAACATCAACCACACGAATCTCGTGCCGCGGGGTGTCGGCGAAGGCCTTACCACAAAGACCAATGCCAACATCGGCACGTCTTCCGCCTATCCCGATCCTGCGCCCGAGCTGAAGAAGCTGCAGGCTGCCATCGATGCCGGAGTCGACGCCGTCATGGATCTGTCGACGGGCAACAACATCGATGCCTCCCGGCGCGCCACCATCGCCCATTCCACCGTGATGGTCGGGACCGTGCCCATCTACCAGGCCACCGTAGCCGCCATCAAGGCACACGGCAAGGTCACCGACATGACGAAGGATGATATTTTCCAAGTCATCGAAGAGCAGGCCAAAGACGGCGCCGACTTCATGACGATGCACTGCGGCCTGACCCGCCAGTGCCTCCACAACCTCATCAATGAAGGCCGTGAGATGGACATCGTAAGCCGCGGCGGTTCCTTCATCTCGGGCTGGATGCTGGCCAACGGCAAGGAAAATCCGTTCTATGAATACTTTGATGAGATCCTCGACATCTGTGCCCGCTACGATGTCACCATCAGCCTGGGTGACGGCTGCCGTCCCGGCTGCCTGGCCGATGCCACGGACCGGACCCAGATCCAGGAACTGCTGAACCTCGGTGAACTGACCCAGCGCGCCTGGGAAAAAGGCGTCCAGGTGATGGTCGAAGGTCCGGGCCACGTTCCCTACAACCAGATCGCCACAAATATGCAGCTCCAGAAGCGCATCTGCCACGGCGCTCCGTTCTATGTCCTCGGGCCCCTCGTCACCGACATCGCCCCGGGCTATGACCATATCACTTCCGCGATCGGCGGCACCCTTGCGGCCGTCAGCGGCGCCGACTTCCTCTGCTATGTGACGCCGGCTGAACATCTGGGCCTGCCCGACATCAACGATGTCCGTGAAGGCGTCATCGCCGCACGTATCGCCGGCCATGCCGCCGACGTCGCCAAGGGCATCCCTTCCGCCGTCGCCCAGGATCTTGCCATGGCCCGCGCCCGCAAGAAGCTCGACTGGGATCTCCAGCTGAAGCTTGCCATCGACCCGGTCAAGGCAACGGAATACCGCAAGGCCAAGAACAAGAGCACCGACGAATACTGCTCCATGTGCGGCGACTACTGCGCCGTCCGCATCATCGGCGAATATCTGGACAAGGTCAAGGCTGAAAAGAAAAAATGATCCGTCCGCTTCCTTTCATATAAAGGACGCAGCCGGATGAGCAAATGACGCGGTGCCCCCGGAAGGTCGACCTTCCGGGGGCATCGCTGTAGCGGAGAGCTGTGGGCTGTGGGGCTTTGATGCTGCGGCCAGCCGTCAGTGGTCAGCAGCCAGCCGCGGTCAGCGGTCGGCAGTCGGCTCTTGAAAAACGTCCACACTTAGGGGTACAGGCCGCGGGTCGCAGGCTGTGATGTTATGATGCTGTGGTGCTGTGGAGCTGCAATCTGCCGTCAGTGGTCAGCAGTCGGCCGCCAGCAGCGGTCCGCGATTTGCGGCCTGCGATTTGCGATCTGCGAATCGCGTTTTTACACCGGCCTGCAAACAGGACAGGAGCTGTGAAAGGATGATTGCTCTTTCACAGCTCCTGTTTCTATGTTTCTTGCTCCGCCGGCGGGCAGGAACCCGGAAAGTCCGGCAGTTTTTCCTTATCCTGTCCTGCAGCATTGAGATGCTGCCAAAAGCCTCAGATCTGTCCGATGAGTTTCAGGATGATCTGTGCAATGATGGCGGATCCCAGATAGGTGCCCATGAAGATGACGCAGCTCAGCAGGATGATGCGCCAGCCCGTATGCTTGAAGGCATCCATATCCTTGCCGATGGAAACACCGGCATAAGCCAGGATGACCGTACAGAGGGACACGAACCCGACTTTCTTCATATACATGTTGATGATATCGGAACCTGGGAAACCGGGATAGGTCAGGATGCAGCCCAGCGTCACGACGTACGCCACCGCCGGGATATGGCCGGGCAGATAGCGGCCGAGCAGGATGCCCGCCATGGCAATGGCGATCAGGATCAGCAGGCCCGGGATCCCGTCCATGATCGCGACATGGCTCGAAAGGGTATTGCTGACCAGCGAAAGGATGCCCATCAAAAGCAGGATCACAAACGTTTCTGCAAGGTTATATACTTTCATTCTGCTTCCTCCTCCTTCGTCAGGACATGGCCATATTTCAGGATGCAGCACTTCTTATAGAGCCATTCGGTCAGCGGCAGGGCCAGCCAGATGGACATGTAGATGCCGTCCAGGCCGGAGAGCATGTTGCTCGCCGCGCCGAAGGCAGCCAGCTGATCCGTCATTTCCGGATAGATGACCGAAAGGGAACCGACGGCCGCGGTCATCATGCTGGCACTGCCGACACCGGCAGCCATGGCCAGCGCATAGGGATGGAAGAGATTGAGCCCGGCGAGGAAGCTTGCCATCAGGCCCACGAAGATCGTCCCGAAGACCGTACCGGAAATATAGACGCCCATGACGCCGCGTCCTTCGGCACTGTCCAGGCCGTACCGTTCGCCGATGAGAGCGACGTTTGGTTCACGCGCCACGGAGTGGGCCGCGCCGATGGTTTCCCGTTTCAGTCCGAGGAAGACGGCGAGTGGCACACCCAGGAGGCAGGTGCCCAGGTTGCCGAATTCCTGCAGGATCAGGGCCGGGCCGGCGCTGATGATCTTCGGCAGGGTCGGTCCGACGAGGGTGCCGTACCGCGCCATCAAAAGCATCAGCGTAAGTCCGATCAGGGACCCGGCATCCTCCATATCTTTCTGTTTGGTGATCTTGAGCAGGCTGGGCGTGGTCAGGATACCAAAGATCAGTGCATACAGCATGGGCAGGAGGACCACTTTCCCCGGCCCGATAGAAAAGGACTTGACCCCGATGAGCTCAGCGATGACGATGATGACCAGCACAATCAGGTGCAGCTTGATGTTCTTCATGCTTCCTCCCCCTTACTGAAATAGCTGTCCAGCTTGGCAATATACGCTTCCTTCGTGAGCGCCGGTTTATAATCTTTGAGCAGCGCTCTGGCACGGGCCGCATCGTCGCTCAGAAGGTCGATGACCATGCCGGCGAAGGCTTTCCCCGGCATCAGGGCCGCCGCATTGAAATCGACGACCTTGAAATCCGCCCCGTGGAGAAGGCCGTCCGTCCCGCCGATGAAAGGATGGATCGCAGGCATCAGATGGGACACATCCCCCATGTCCGTGGATGCGCTGAAATGACCGGCATCGATGATCTTCACATCCGGCATGGCGGCTTCCGCATTGCTGACAAAAAGGTCGTTCAGCGTGGGATTGCAGATCAGCGGCAGCTGTCCCGGCAGCGTATCGATCTTCACTTTGGCACCGATGGCCATGCCGCCTGCGCGCAGGGCCGCATCCACTTTTTTGTGCGTCCTGTCGATGGCGTCCATCGTGGCACCTCTGACATACGTTTCGATGCGCACGTCATCGGGCACGTTATTGACCAGGTCCCCGCCCTTGGTGATGATCGGATGGACCCGGATATGGTCATCGTCACGGAACGTTTCCCGCAGGGAATTGATGCCCATGATCCCGAGCATGGCCGCATTCAGCGCATTGATGCCCTGATCCGGAGCATCCGCCGCGTGGGCGGATTTGCCGATGTACTGGATCGTCTTGCCGATGAAGCCGTTGCTGCTCGTGCCGATGGCCACCGTCGCGTCCGGCGTGTTCTTGCGGGAATGGATCTGCATGGCCATATCGATATCATCGAATTCCCCTTCGTAAATGAGTTCGCCCTTGCCGTGGATGAAATGGAGCCTGCCTTCTTTTACGAGTTTCTTCCGGTAGGCCAGCTGGACATATTCTTCAGCCGGCACAGCGAAGAACACCACATTCCCGGCGAGGTCCTTCATGACGCCCGACCGTGCCAGGCCGTAGGCAGCGGCAAGCATGGCCGACTGCTGCATATGGTGCCCGCAGGCATGGGCCGCTCCCGTATCCGGATCCGCTTTCGGATGTTCCGGGCAGCCGATGGCATCCAGTTCTCCGAGGATGGCAATGGTAGGACCCGGTCTGCCGCCCTTCAGGATGCCCTTGACCCCGGTGATGGCGAGCTGTGAACGATAAGGGATTCCCAGCTTGTCGAACTGGGCCGCCACCTTTTTGGCAGTCTTGAATTCCTTGAAGCCGAATTCCGGCTCTGCCGCCACACTGGAAGCATATTCCCTGAGTTCATCTGCAGCCTCGTCGATGATGGCAAATACTTTTTCTTTTTCTGCTTGCTTATCCGTAATACCCACTCCCCACCTCGGGACTTCTGGCTTGCTTTTGCGGTCCCGAAAATATATGTACCCATACAGCATACTCTCATTTCACAATTTTTTCAAATATTTCTTGCAAATGATTTTTACATGCGGGATTTTGTAACATTTTTCTAAAAAATGAGCTCCGGATATGTGCACAAAAGGAACATATCCGGAGCCCGTTCCCGTTTCGCCTGCAGGGAATCCGTCCCCGTTTCCCGTCCGGGGCCCCCTGCCGTACGCTTTTAAGGACGATCGATGAGCAGCACCGACAGATCATTGACATTCGTTCCCGTCGGCCCGGTGATGATCAGGCCGTCCGCTTTCTGCAGCGCATGGTATGCGTCGTTCGCATCCAGGACTTCCGGGATGGAAATACCCTGAGCCGCCAGCTTCTCCGCCGTCATGCCGTCCGCATAGCCGCCGGCCGCGTCCGTCGGCCCGTCCGTCCCGTCACTGCCAAAGGAGAAGACGGCGGCATTCGGGATGCCGCGGATGCCCTCTGCCGCGGAAAGAGCGATTTCCTGGTTCCGTCCGCCCTTTCCCTTGCCCAGAAGGTGCACCACGGTCTCGCCGCCGGCGAGGAAGGCGAGCTTTTCCCCCTTGTCCCGGTATTCCCGGGCAATGGCCGCAAGGAAGCTCCCCGCCTCCCGGGCCTGGCAGTCCAGACTGGACGTGAGGACAAGAGCCTTGTAACCGCGGGCTTCCGCCGCGCGTTTCCCGGCCGCAGCAAGCTCGGTCACACTGCCCGTGATGACGGTATCCACATTATCGAGCGTCTTCGGTGTCTCCCTGTCCAGGCAGGCCTGCG
The DNA here is from genome assembly GCA_900315205.1 of uncultured Acidaminococcus sp. GTDB lineage: Bacteria > Bacillota > Negativicutes > Acidaminococcales > Acidaminococcaceae > Acidaminococcus. The sequence continues at coordinate 888 of OMYF01000059.1, read as the reverse complement.
CCTCCGGAGAAAGCTGGATATGGAACCTTTCACAGACTTTCCGGGCATCGCTGCAGGTCGTCGAATCAGGGTACGCCGGACCGGAGGCGATCATATCGAGGGGATCGCCGATGATGTCGGACAGGACGATGGCGTACACCCGGGCGGGTCTGCACAGCAGGGCGAACTTGCCGCCCTTGACAGCGCTGAGCCGCTTGCGCACCGTATTCATCGAAACGATGTCAGCCCCGCTCGCAAGGAGCTGCGATGTGATCTGCTGCAGTTCCGCGAGCGGCACCAGCGGTTTTTCAAAAAGTGCGGATCCTCCGCCGCTCAGCAGGAGCAGCACCGTATCGTCCGCAGTCAGGCCCGACACCATCTCGATGGCGCGCGCCGTGGCAGAGACGGAATTGGCGTCGAGGACCGGATGGCCGGCTTCGCGGATTTCAAACGGCGGCAGCGGCCCTTTGGCGTGATGGTACTTGGTAATGACGATGCCGCCGGAAACGCGGTCTTTCAGCAGTTCCACCGCCGTCTTCGCCATTTGCCAGGATGCCTTGCCCACAGCGACGACAACCACTCTGCCCCTGCCGAAATCCTTGTGCGCCAGCGCTTTTGCCACTGCTGAATCAGGCAGTGCAGCCTTGAGTGCCGCGTCCATGATGAATTTTGCATCATCCCGTATTGTCATGATGATTGCCTCCCGTACAGATCCAGTTTGTTTCTTCTATTTTCAGACAAAATACAGAATTTTGTCAATGGAATAATGGAGAGTTTTGGAAATTGCCGGCCCTTCCTCCGGACTCCTGCCGGGACCGCGGCTTTTCCTTGCAAGGGCCGGGGCACCATGCTACAATTTGTCTGACCGGCACAGCTGGCGGACTGCTGCCAGCGGCGCCCTGCCGGTTC
>OMYF01000061.1 GCA_900315205.1 uncultured Acidaminococcus sp. | reverse complement strand
TCAAGCCGTATTGTACGATAGAAAGGATGATCTTTATGGCAATGATTGCGAACAGCCTTGCCCACACGAAATGGTTTTGCAGATACCACATCGTGTTCTGCCCAAGGTATAGAAGAAAAATTGTCTATAATCAATACCGAGAAAGTTTGAGAGATATTATCCGAGTGCTTTGTAAATATAAGGGCGTTGAAATTATCGAAGGACATTTGATGCCAGATCATGTGCACCTGTTGGTATCGATACCACCTAAACTAAGCGTAGCACAGTTTATGGGATATCTGAAAGGAAAGAGCGTCCTGATGATGTTCGATAAACATGCGAATTTGAAGTATAAATTTGGGAACAGACATTTCTGGGCAGAAGGGTATTACGTAAGTACAGTAGGAATCAATGAAGCCGGGAACAGACATTTTTGGGCAGAAGGGTATTACGTAAGTACAGTAGGAATTAATGAAGCCACTGTAGCAAAATATATCCGAGAACAGGAAAAGCGAGATGTCGCATTAGAGGAATTAAGTGTGAAGGAATACGAAGACCCCTTCAGGGGTCAAGGCAAGTAATACAAACACCCTTTTAAGGGTAGCTGCGAGTCAAAGGCAATACGGCTTGAGCCAAGCCAGCGCCTTGAGACGCAGCCGGTAACAGGGGCTTATAGCCCCAGAGCAAACCGCCCGTTTTACGGGCGGTGCTGATTACCGGAGGCAGCCGCCGCCGAAAGACTGGATTTTGCGGTGAGTGCCGCATGGTTGCAGCGCCCCAAAGCCCGTATCTCGCAGATCGCAGGCCGCAGAACGCGGGTCGCAAATCGCAGGTCGCGGCTGGCGGCTGGATGCTGGAAGCTGACGGCTGAACGCAGATCGCAATCCGCAAATCGCAGCACCAAGGCTCCACAGCATCAAAGCATCAGAGCACCCAAACTGAACCCCTGTCAAAAAAAGGGTTTTTAAAAAGTGGGGTGTCAATAACTATGGGTACAGTATACACTGGTCGCTGGTCGCGGGCCGCAGAACGCAGAACGCGAACCACTGATGGCTGCTGGTGGATGAGAGCTGACGGCTGGACGCAGACCGCAATCCGCGATCCGCAAACTGCGAATTGCGACCTGCGAATCTAAAACACATAACTCATAACAAAAAACTCTGCTCCCAGTTTCCGCAGCAACAAAGCGAAAAAGCCCTTTTAACGCTCCGGATTTTCTGAAAAATGGCTGCTCAGGCAGCGCCCTTTCTGGCGTTCAGCAGCATCCCCGCAAGGATGATGGCAAAGCCTGTGAGGACCATGGGTCCCGGGTACTGATGGAGGAACAGGGTCACCCACAGGGGACCCAGGATCATTTCCCAGAGGGCGAGTATCGAAGCCTTGCGGGCCGGGATCTTCTGCACGCCCAGATTATAGAATCCATAGCCTCCGGCCACCTGGACCACGCCTAACAGCAGCATCAGGCCCCAATCCTGCCCCGTCATGGCGGGCAGGGCAGCCCGGGCTGACGGGAAGAGTCCAAAGACAACGAGCGCTGTGAAGAGGTTCCCCAGGGCTGTGATCCCCAAAGCATTCGTATGGGTGGCTTCTTTGGAAGTCAGGCTCATGCCGGCAAAGAAGATGCCTTCTGTCAGGGCAATCAGATTTCCCAGAGGGTGGGAATCTCCGCTGCCTCCGGAGAGCATGAAGCAAAGTACGCCGGTCATGATCACGAGCACCGGCAGGAAGACCCGGCGGTCGAAGAAACGGGTCCGGTACCAGTACAGCAGGAACAGCCAGATAGTAGCGGTATACTGCATGCCGACGGCAATGGCGGCAGAAGTCATGGAAAGGGAGACGATGACACTGAGGCAGAGGGCACAGTAGGCCGTGACATAGCCCAGGAGATACCGGTTCCAGATGATTTCCCGGGGCCGTACACAGGGCAGCAGCACCAGTCCGGCAATCAGGGAGCGCAGAGCGCAGATCAGAAAAGGGTCCAGTGTGAGATATTTGACGAGGGGAGAATTGAGACTCCAGCAAACGGCTCCCATAAGGACCAGGGTCCTTCCGGACAGGGCGGCAGGGTGAAGCATGGAAATCCACTCCTTTCCATGAAAAAGAACTTGACGGCTAATCACGATTAAAATATAATCATGATTAGAAATCAGCTATATTATAAAAGCGGTATCGGAAGTTGTCAACCGCTTCCCGCAAGGGAACACAGAAAGAGCAGTCAGGAGGTGCCCCGTAATCAATGAGAGAAACAGAGAGGCAGGACCAGCGTAAACCGCTGACCATCAGACAGAAACGGAACATGGTCTATTTTGTGGAAGCTGCGGAAAAAATCCTGAAAGAAGAAGGAATCCCCGGTGTCTCGATCAGGCGGATTGCAGCGGAGGCCGGCTACAACAGTGCCACCCTCTACAACTATTTTCAGGATCTCGATGAACTGATCCTTTTCGGATCGGTCTGCTTCCTGCGGGATTATCTCCTGCGTCTTACCCGGAAGATCAGCCCGGAGATGGATTCCCTGGAACGGTACCGGACGATTTACCGGTGCTTCAATGAGAGTGCTTTCCGGTATCCGGAAATCTTCTACAACATGTTCTTTGGGCGGTACAGTGCCAAAATGGGCCATGTGCTACAGGTCTACTATCTGGATCTGTTCCCTGAAGAACTCCGGGGACTGCCCGGGGAGATCCGCGAAATGGTGGTCCGCGGCACCCTGGCGGAACGCGACCGGGTCGTGATGGAAAGCATGGTCAACGATGGATTCGTGGCAGCTGACCGGGCGGAGGAGACCCTCGAAATCATCGTGGCGCTCCACGGCAGCTATATCCACAGAGCCTGCCTGCTGGGTCCGGATCTGGACCGGGAACAGCTGGAAAATGCCTTTCTCCACATTTTCGACTATGTCCTGGCAGCGGCAAGACCCGCATCATCCGGGAGGCCGGGAACACCGTAACAACAAAGACCTGTAAAGGAGTGGTATCAAATGGCGGAACAAAAGAAAAGTAAATTCAAACTCCATGCGCTGAATCCCATGGTCCTCCTGGGAATCATCATGGTCCTTGCTTTCCTGGCTTCTTATCTTGTACCGGCCGGGGAATACAGCCGTGTGCTGAATCCCGCACTGAACAAGGAAGTGGTGGATCCCGCCACGTTCCACTATATCCAGCAGCAGCCCGTCAGTCTTTTTTATCTGTTCCAGTCCCTGACCCTGGGACTCCAGAACGCATCGGAAATCATTTCTTTCCTTTTCATCATCGGCGGCATGTTCGCCATCATGGATGCCACCGGTGCCATCAATGCGGGCCTGTCCAATGTAGTGGAGAGGATGAAGGGCCGGGAACTGCTGATGATCCCGGTCTGTATGTTCCTGTTCAGCCTTTTGTCCGCCTTTGCCGGGTGCTTTGAAGAATTCCTGGCTTTCACGCCGCTTGTCATCGGGGTTTCGGTGGCTATGGGCTTCGACTCCCTGACGGCCATCGCCATTGTGTTCTGCGCCGCACCGGTGGGCTACGCCGGCGCCATGACGAACCCCTTCACCATCGGGGTGGCCCAGGGCATCTGCGGCCTGCCCATGTTTTCCGGCATGGGGCTCAGGGCGGTGGTGTTCGTGGTCATGAACATCGTGACCATTCCCTACGTCATGTGGTATGCCAATAAAGTCCGGAAAAATCCGGAACTGAGCACCGTACGGGAGGAGGACCGGCTCTACAACAGCCACCTGAAGGTCCAGGAGACCCCTGTGATCACCGTCCGGCACAAACTGGTTCTGGTGCTGTTCGTGCTGACCATTGCCGCCGTGGTGGTGGGAGTCCTGAAATTCGACTTCTACATCAATGAAATGGCCGGGCTCTTCCTGATCTGCGGTATTCTTGCCGGCATCATCGGGGGCCTCTCTTCCGGCGAGATTGCCAATGCGTTCCTCGCCGGCTGCAGCAACATGCTGTTTGCCAACCTGGTCATCGGCATGTGCAACGCGGCAGTGCTGATCATGCAGAACGCCCACATCATGGATACGGTGATCCATTATATGGCCAGCCTGCTGAACGGGCTGCCGCCCACTCTCAGTGCCTGCGGCATGTTCATCGTGCAGGATCTGTTCAATGTGCTGGTGCCTTCCGGCAGCGGCAAGGCGGCCATCACCATGCCCCTGTTCGCACCGCTGGCCGACCTGATTGGGGTCACCCGGCAGACCGCGGTCCTGGCTTTCCAGATGGGCGATGCCTTTACGAACGTGTTCGCCCCCACCAGCGGGGAAGTGGTGGCTGCCTGCGCCATGGCCCATATTTCCTTCGGCAAATGGTTCCGCTGGCTGGCACCCCTGTTTGCCATCTGGTGCGTCGTCGCCATGGTCTTCATGGTCATCGCCGTCCAGATCCATTACGGCCCGTTCTGACGGGAGGGACAGGTTATGGAAAAAGAAACTTTTGACAGTCTGGACGATCTGGTCCGGCATCCGGTGTTCCGGCACTTTGCCCGGATCTGCGAAATCCCCCATCCTTCCTTTAAGGAAAAGGCTCTCAGCGATGCCCTGTTCCGGTGGGGGAAGGAAAAAGGCTGGGCGGTCCGCCAGGACGAGTGGAACAATGTGCTGCTGCGGAAACCGGCTTCTCCCGGCTGTGGAGACAGTCCGGCAGTCATGCTCCAGGCCCATCTGGACATGGTCTGCCAGAAGGCCCCCGGTGTGGATCATGATTTCGCGAAAGATCCCATCCATCTGGAACTCAAGGGAGACATCCTTTCCACGGGCGGACGGACCACCCTGGGAGCCGATGACGGCATCGGCGCGGCGCTCGCCCTGGCCCTTCTGGAAGATGATTCCTTTGCCCATCCGGAACTGGAAGTGCTGCTGACGACAGCCGAAGAGGAAGATCTGAGCGGAGCCCAGAATGTGTATGCCCGTGATTTCCGTTCCCATTATCTGATCAATATCGACAATGCGGCGGAACGCCATTCGGTCACGGGAAGCTGCGGCGGCTTTGGAGTGGCTTTCCATCTGCCCGTGACCTGGGAGGCTGTGCCCGCGTCTTCTGCCTTCTTCCATCTGAAGGTGGAGGGGCTCCAGGGCGGCCATTCCGGGGAAGATATCCACCGGGGGCGGGGCAATGCCAATATTTTCCTGATCCGGATGCTCCTTTCCGCCCGGAAAGAGATGCCGCTCTGTCTGGCGTCCCTCCGCGGCGGGACCTTTCGCCTCGCCATCCCCAGGGATGCGGAAGCGGTGGTGATGGTGCCGGAAAAGCAGAAGGAAGATTTCATCCGGGCAGTGCACAGCACGGCGGAAGCGCTCCGGCAGGAATACAAAGCCGCGGCTGCCGGTCTCAGGATCAGTGTGGAAGAGACTGGAGGACCGAAAAATAATCTCGTTGTGAACCAGGAGGCAACGGACCGGTTCATCAGGGTGCTGGTCCTTTCTCCCGACGGCATCTCGGAAATGAACGCGTCCGTACCCGGTGTGGTCCAGAGTTCCGACAATCTGGGTGAGATCCGCCTGGAACAAGAACAGGACCGGCTCACAGCGGTCTACGAGATCCGCACTTCTTTTCCATCCAAAGCGGGCTATATCTGGGACAAGATCCGTCTCCTCGCGGAAATGACGGGCGGCAGCTGCGAAAAATTCGCTGCCTATCCTGGCTGGCCCCATGATCCGGATTCGCGGCTGACCGCGCTGGTCAAGCAGGTCTATGCAGAGACCTTCGGAGAAAAAATGGAGGCCACTCCCATCCATTCCGGACTGGAGTGCGGCTGCCTGATCGCCAGGAAACCGGACATGGATGCCATCTCCCTGGGCCCGGACTGCTGGGACCTCCATTCTCCCGAAGAACGGCTCAGCGTAAAAAGTACCATTCGGATGTATGAGTTTTTGAAAAAGCTGCTGGCAAAAATGGCGTAACGGAAAGTGGCCCGACGCAAAGCAGCCTGTCATGCGCCGCTTTGAGCGGGCTGTCAGAAAAGAAAAAAAGGCAAAGCCCGGACCGGGTTTTGCCCGCTGTGGACGCTCAGCAAAAACTGTTTCCCTGACAAAAATACAGGACTTATGACAAGGGACCGTTCCCTGTGTGGTTTTCCATACAGAGAGCGGTCTCTTTTAATTTCCCAAAAGACGGATGAATGCCCGGACCGCATACGGTGTGAAATCCCTGTCCGGCAGCAGGGCATGGAACATCCTGATGCAGTCCGCATCGGAAAGCCTGAAAAAAAGCAGGGAATCCGTGTCCTCAGAGACCATGGCATCGCTGACAAACGCGGCGGCAAATCCATGCTCGGCGAGATGGTACGCTGTGGCCAGCTGGGAAAGCATCAGCCTGATACGGGGTGTGAAACCGGCGTGCTGGAACAGGACCTGGCAGCGCTGATGCAGATTGTTCCCGGGAGTGAGCAGGATAAAGTCCAGATCCCGGAACTGCGCAAGGGGGATGGCGGGACAGTCCGGACGGAAAGCACGTCCCTCCCTGACATCCCGGCCGGTCAGAGCACTGCTGCGGACTGATCCATCCAGGGGGACGGTCCGGGGCACAGCCAGCAGGATCTGGTCCCGGAAAGCCCGGTAGTGATGGCTGTGGCGCTGGATCACCGCCGGATCACAGCTGAAAGTCAGATCAAGTTCCTCTTTTTCCAGGAGCGCAAGAAGGGTATCGGAGCTTTCTTCGATGAGGTGCAGCTGGATCCCGGGATATTTTTCCACAAATGCCGTAAGCAGATGGGGAATTTTGTAGGAAAGGATGTAATGGCTTCCTCCGATGGTCAGAATGCCCGTCCGCAGGTCTTTCAGCTCCTGGATTTCCCGGTTCAGATCATTTTCGAGGGCCTGCATTTTCCGGATGGTCCGGAAATAGGCCTCGCCGGCCTGGGTCAGGCGGAGGGGCCGGCTGTTCCTCTCGAAAAGAGGCATCCCGGCCTTTTTTTCGATTTTCCGGACGGCAATGCTGAGGGCGGGCTGCGTCATGAACAGTTTTTCCGCGGCTCTGGTAAAGCTTCCTTCCTGGACGATCGTAGAGATATAGTCATATTCAGCTCTCACCGTGCCATCTCCTTACTATATAAATAAAATTTATGAAGTCATATATATCATAAAATTGATTATATAATGCAATGATGATATTGTAAATACAGAAATTATGAGAAACTTCAGAAAAGGAGAACGCCCATGAAAGTCAATGCACTGCTGATGGATGACCGGGATAATGTGGTGACCTGCGTAACAGAGATCCAGGCCGGGTCGGATGTGATTTATGTAAAGGATGGAAAGGAACAGGTCCTGCAGGCTGCAGAACAGATCCCTTTCTGCCATAAGGCTGCTCTGACGGACCTGCCGGAAGGAGCCGCTGTTATCAAATACGGCGAGCTGCTGGGCCGGACGACACAGGCCATCGCAAAGGGACACTGGGTCAGTGACCGGAATATCCGGAGCGTACCGCGCAAATATGAAGAAGAATATGTGAAGGAAGACTGAAGGAGGAAGGCAATCATGCAATTTTGGGGATACAGACGGAGTGAAGGCAGAGCGGGCATCCGGAACCATGTACTGATTTTACCGACCTGCGCCTGCGGGAGCGAGACCGCACGGATCGTCGCAAGCCAGGTCCGGGGGGCTGTCAGCATCATATTCAATACGGGCTGTTCGGATGTGGCCGCCAATACGGCCATGTCCCAGAAAGTCCTGACCGGGTTTGCCTGCAATCCGAATGTGTACGGTGTCGTGATCATCGGGCTGGGATGCGAGACCGTCCCGCACCAGGAGCTCCGGGAAAAGATCCGGAAAATGACGGCCAAACCGGTCGTTTCTTTCGGCATCCAGGATGAGGGCGGCACGCTGAAGACCATCGAAAAAGCAGTCCGTGCAGCCCGCGATATGGCTGCCGGGGCAGGACGCCAGCAAAAGGAGCTTGTCGATATCTCCAACCTCCTTCTCGGCATCGAGTGCGGCGGGTCCGATGCCACGAGCGGCATCGCCAGCAATCCGGCCGTGGGTGAGCTGAGCGATCTCCTTGTCGATCTTGGCGCCTCCACGATCATGAGTGAATCCATCGAGTGGATCGGGGCGGAACATGTCCTTGCGAGAAGGGCCGCCACTCCGGCGATCCACAATCAGATCATCCGGATCTGTGAGGAATACGAAGCGCATCTGAAAATGGCCGGTCAGGACTGCCGTGCAGGGCAGCCGACTCCGGGCAACAAGGCGGGCGGTCTGTCGACCCTCGATGAAAAGAGTCTTGGCTGCATCCGCAAAGGCGGGACCCGTCCCATCGTGGAAGTCCTGGAACAGGCGGCCCGGCCCACCTGCCAGGGGGCAATCGTCATGGACACGGCAGGCTACGATATCTCTTCCGTCACGTCCATGGTGGCCGGCGGCTGCAACGCAGTGATCTTTACGACGGGGCGCGGGACGCCGACGGGGAACGCCATCGTGCCGGTCCTCAAGGTGACGGGCAATGAAAGGACCTACCGGAGGATGGAAGACAATATGGATGTGGATCTGAGCGCCATCGTCAGAGGGGAAAAGACCTTTAAGGAATGCGGCAGGGAGCTGCTGCAGGTCATCGAGGATACATGCAGCGGCAAACTGACGAAAGCTGAAGCATACGGCTTCTCCGATATCGCCGTGGACCATATCTGCCGCTTCATATGATCTCCGGAAATCGAAAGAAAGACACAGGCTTCAGGCTGCGACAGCGTTCTTTCTGCCGCGGGGGACCTGAAGTGTCATTGTAAAAGGAAGGATCTTTAACATGGGATTTATTTTCAAACCGTGGAACCGGCTGAGTTTGTTTACGAGAATCATGATCGGATTTGTGCTGGGTATCGTGCTGGGCCCAAAAGCGGCCGTCCTGAAGCCGCTCGGGACGATCCTGACGAATCTCCTTACCATGGTCGTCGCGCCCCTCGTGTTTACCCTGCTCGTTTGTGCAGCGGCGGATGTCGGTGACGGCAAGCGCCTGGGCAGGATCGGCATCAAGACGGTGGTGGTCTTCCTCGCCAGTACGGCCCTTGCCATCGTCCTGGGACTTGTCGTCAGCAATGCCATGTCCATCGGTGCCGGCGTGGAACTGACGAATGTCGCCGCACCGCAGCCCAAGGGGCAGGCGCCCGCTTCGATGCTGGATACGGTCATCAACATCATCCCGACGAATGTGTTCAGTTCCCTGGCCAAACAGAATCTGCTGCAGATCATCTTCTTTGCCCTGATTCTGGGTTTTTCCCTGCTGAAACTGGGCCCCAAGGGAAAACCGCTGCTGGACTGCTGCCGCTCCGGTCAGGAAGCCATGAAGGAGATTACCAATATGGCCCTGGAATTCACTCCCTACGGCGTGCTGGGACTGATGGCTTCCGTCGTCGGGCAGAACGGGACGGCCATCCTGATCCCCTATATCAAGACGATTGCCGCCATGTATCTGTGCGCTGCCGTGTACCTGATTGTGGTCCAGGCCGGACTGATGGTCGGTGTCTTCGGCCGGGTCAGCCCGGTCCGCTTCCTGAAGAGCATGAAAGAAGCCATGACCTTCGTCTTTGCGACCTGTTCCAGTGTGGCGACCATTCCTCTGAACCTGGAGTGCACCAAGAAAGTGGGGGTCGATGAAGAAACGGCGAACTTCGTCATTCCTTTCGGAGCCGTGATGAACATGAACGGGACTGCCATCTATGAAGCAGTAGCGGTTGTCTTCACCGCCCAGATCTTCGGCATCGAACTTTCCTTTACGCAGCAGGTCATGATCATGCTGACGGCGACCCTCGCTTCCATCGGGACCGCCGGGATTCCCGGATCTGGGCTCGTCATGCTGACCATCGTCCTGAGCTCGGTGAATCTGCCCATGGAAGCAATCGGACTTCTGGCCGGCATCGACCGGATCCTGAATATGGCGCGCTGCGTCCCCAATATCGTCGGCGATGCGGCGACAGCCGTAATCGTCGCCCGGACGGAAGGCACGATAAAAAACTGAATGAATTTCCCGGAACTGCAAAGCTGCCGTACAGATCGATTCCTGCACGGCTGTTTTTGTTTTGGCTTCAAGGCAGCCGGGATGCAGCATACACAGGGTAAAGGCTTGTATCAGGGTCCTTTGACAGATCTCGTTTCCGCTGCATGCAGCATGGCAGTGGACAGGGGGCTCCTTTTCGGCAGCTCCAGACAGCAGCCTGATGGTGCGGCTGGTCTGCAAAGCGATTCTTTTCGGAGCGGCGGATTTGCGGCGCTTTACCTGTGTCACCGTAAGGGAGCCTTTTATCACACCGTTCGGAGCCGTCTTTTTACTATGCGTGCGGATTATCGTTTTCCATGACTGGTCTGCAGTTTTCTGATTTGCCAGGTTCCAGTATAATCGGTGTATATCAGATCATATCTAATGACAGGGTCCGGGCGGATGCGGAATGCACATGCTGCATGACAGGATCCGGGCGGACGGAAGTGTGGAGGAAAAGCAATCTGGTAATATGTCAAGTTAAAAAATGAGGTGATTTCTATAAAAATTCTTAAAAAAGGGCGCACTTAACAAAACGTTTCTCTCAGAAATT
>OMYF01000062.1:381-10401 GCA_900315205.1 uncultured Acidaminococcus sp. | reverse complement strand
TATTGGGGCACTAGCTCAGCTGGGAGAGCGCAAGGTTCGCAATCTTGAGGTCAGGGGTTCGATCCCCCTGTGCTCCACCAATTAAAAAACAGACACCCGCGCGGATCCGTCCGCACGGGTGTTTTTTTGCATCATCAGATTTTTGGGGCACCGGCAGTTTCCGGCATCCGGCTTCCGTCAGAAGACATCGTCGCCGCTCTTGAATCCCAGGCCCGGATGGAAGTCGAAACGGACAGCACCGACGGCGATCCCGGGGCCCGCGGCTTTCTTGATCCGGGCAAGCCCTTCGGCGCCAAAACCGGCACAGAGTTCGATGGCCGTGCAGCCCCTGGCGACGAGCTCTTTGGCCGCTTTTTCCGCGGCGGCATAGTCGGGCACCCCGACCACATTCATGTTCATCTCTTTGGACGGGATCTGGGCGTTCTGTTTTGCCGGATCAAGTCCCGGGAACAGGTAAATAAAACCAGCTTCAAACATTATCGATTCCTCCTCTGTCGTAACTTTCAGCACAGGCCCGATGCCCTGCTCCTTCCATTATACCCGCAGCTGCCGGGAGGGGTGGGGATTTTTTTGCAGATTTTGGCAGCCCGCGGGTATAAAGGAGAAAAGGCCGGTCTGTGAAAGAAGGATTTTCTGCTCATTTCTTCCGGGGCGGCATATTGAGGACGCGGCCTTCCCAGTCGAGAGCCGCCTCACGGACGGATTCCGACACGGTCGGATGGGAATGGATGGTGCTGATCAGCTCGTCGACGGTCGCCTCGAGGCGGATGGCAAGCGCGCCTTCGGCAATGAGGTCGGAGGCCCGCGGCCCGATCATATGGACACCCAGGATCTGCCCGTAGCGGGAGTCGGCGATGATCTTGACCAGTCCTTCGCCGCCGTTCAGGATCAGGGACTTGCCGTTTGCCGCCAGCGGGAAGCGCCCGACTTTATAGTCCAGGCCCCGGGCTCTGCACTGCTCTTCCGTAAGGCCTACGGCAGCAGCTTCCGGTTCCACGTACACACAGGTGACGTTCGTCGCTTCATCATAGAGCGCATGCCGGCCCATGATGTTCTCTGCCGCGATCTCGCCCATCACGGAAGCCGTATGGGCAAGCCTTGCCCTGCCTTTTACGCAGTCGCCGATGGCATAGATCCCGGACACATTCGTCTGCATCAGATCATCGACGATAATGCCGCCTTTGTCGAACTCGATGCCGCTCATGGCAAGGGCAAGGGATCCGATATTCGCTTTCCGGCCCACAGCGGTGAGCACTTTCTCCGCTTCGAAAGTTTCCGTCTGACCGGTCTTTTTATTGAGGCAGACCACTCTGGCGCCGCCCGGAACAGCTTCCACGGACTGGACCGGACATTCCAGATGGAATTCCATGCCCATTTTCTTCATATGGGCCACGGCCTCCGCCGTGATCTCCGCATCCAGCATGGGCAGCACATGGTCCAGCGCTTCGACGACGGTGATCCGGGTGCCGAACTGGGCATAGGCGCAGGCGATCTCAAGACCGATGACACCGCCGCCGATGACGGTCATGGTCTTTGGCAGCGCTGCCAGAGAGAGCGCACCGGTGGAGTCGATGCAGGCCGGATTGTCCTTAAGGCCCGGGATCGGCGGCACGGCATTGACGGAACCCGTCGCCAGGATGATATCATCCGGCTCGTCCGTCACCCTGCTCCCGTCCTCTTTTGTGATCTGCAGCTTTTTCGGTCCGATGAAACGGGCTGTGCCGCTGACGGTCTTTACCTTGTTGGCGCGCATCAGGCCTTTGACCCCGCCTACGAGAGTCGCGGAGATCTGCTCCTTATGGGCGATCACCGCCGGGAAATCAAGGTCCACATTCCCGACCCGGATTCCCTGGACCGCGCTGTTTTTGATTTCCGTATAGATTTCGGCACTGTGGAGGAGGCATTTTGTCGGGATGCAGCCGACATTCAGGCAGGTCCCGCCCAGTTTTGCCTGTTCCACCAGCGTCACTTCCGCTCCGAGCTGGGCGGCCCGGATGGCTGCGATATAACCGCCGGGGCCGCCCCCGACGATGGTGATTTTCCTCGTCATGATGCTCCCTCCTTTCCTCAGGTCAGCATCAGATACGGATTCTCCAGGATACGGGTCAGTCTCTCAAGGAATTTGGAGGCTTTGACCCCGTCGACAACCCGGTGGTCCGCCGTCAGACAGAGGTTCATCATCGGAAGGATGACGATCTCATGGTTCCGCACGACCGGGGTCTCCACGATATCGCAGACACCCAGGATGGCCAGTTCAGGCTGGTTGATGATCGGCGAGAAGTTCGTGATGCCATAGGGCCCGAGGCTGCTGATGGTGAAGGTCCCGCCCGTGATATCGTCCATGCCGGCCCGTCCGCTGCGGGTCTTCTCGACGAGGCCGTTCATTTCGTCGGCGATCTGGGTCAGGGTCTTCTCGTCGCAGCGTTTCACGTTCGGCACGATGAGCCCGTCACCCTTGGCCACGGCCAGTCCGATATTGGCATGTTTATGGTGGGTCAGCATATTATCCTTGAAGCTGCCGTTCACATCGGGCATTTCCATCAGGACCCTGGCGCAGGCCTTCATCAGGATATGGTTGTACGAAATTTTGATGCCCGTACGTTCCATTTCCGGCTTCAGGCGCTTGCGCATCTCGATCACAGCGGTCATATCCACGGGGTGCGTATAGGTCACCCGCGGGGAAGTATGCCAGGACTCGGTCATATTCTTTGCGATGGACCGTCTCAGGGGATCCACTTTCTGCGGCGGCAGGTCGTTGCTTTCCGGTTCTCCCTCCGCTGCCCTGAGGACATCCTCTTTCATGATCCTGCCGCCGGCAGCCTGGCAGGCCGCCAGATCGACGCCCAGATCGGCAGCCGCTTTCCGCGCCGTCGGGCTCGCCTTTACTTCACTCTGCCCGGCAATATATTTTTCCACATCCTCCGTCTTAATCCGGCCGCCGGGGCCGGTGCCGATGATCTGGGACAGATCGATGCCCTTTTCTCTGGCCATCTTCCGGGCTGCCGGCGAAGCCTTGATTTCCTTACTGGCAGCAGCCGGTGCTGCCGGAGCTGCCGCGGCCGGTTCTGCTGCCGGAGCCGGTGCTTCTGCCTGCGGCGCTTCCTGCGCGCCCGGCATGTCGGGAAGCTTTTCACCCGGCTGGCCGATATAGCCGACCACGGCGGAAACCCCTACCGTATCGCCCGCCTGGGCTGTGATCTTCAGGATCGTGCCGTCGGCCTGGCTTTCCACATCATTCGTCAGTTTATCCGTAGAAGCAGAAAACAGGGCATCACCGACATGGACCTGGTCCCCTTCATGGACGTACCATTCCTCCACGGTCCCTTCTGTCATCGTCATTCCCATTTTAGGCATCAAAATCGCTTCAGCCATAGCTGCTTTCCCTCCTTACCATTTTCCATTCAATTGCGGTCGAAAAGGCCGTACTGCACGGCTTTTTCCAGGGTCCGGTCTATCTCTACGCGCAGCGGGCCGTTCCTCGTCAGGGTAAAAGAGACATGCTGTCCCTCCCGCACGCGGATCTCACGCTCTCCATCCAGGGCGATCATACAGGTCCTGCGGGCCGTGAATCCGTATGCCTCGCCCAGGCCCATTTCTTTGATTTCGCGGATATTCACCGGGGACAGGATGCCGGCGGCGATTGGGGCCCTGATCTTCCGCACGGCCCCTTTTTCATCGCTGCCGCATAGGCGCAGGGCCATCGCACGGTCATCTTCCGGACGGATCACGGCAAGGCACCCTGCGGCAGCGGAAAAACCGATGCTGGCCGGATGGCACCTGGCTGCAATGATATATTCGATCTTGCTGACTTCCCAGATGGCCCGGGAGCCGACCCACAGGTCATCGGACACAACGGCATCCACCAGGGCGATATCCCGGAACACGCCATCGATGGATACTTCGATCCGTTTATCGCGCATGCAGAATTCCTCCGGATGCGCCGCGCCTGCCACGATGCCTGCAGCCATGCCGGCCACGGTGCCCTCCGTATAATCGGGATACACATTGTTGGTCCCGGTCGAAATGGCCACGAGAGGCACCTGCTTCAGGGCCTTGGCGGCGGCCCGGCTCGTTCCGTCACCGCCCAGCACCACAACGCAGCCCACCTTGTGTCCTTCCATCCAGGCCGCTGCGTCCACAGTATCCTCAGCGGACGACATATAGGGGATCTGCAGCACATCACAGCGGGCCGTCAGTTTCCGGTCGATTTCCAGATCGTCTATGACGATCCATCCGAACTGGAAACTGTCCGGCATGAAATGGATCTCATCAACGCCGACGGACTGCGCAGCCAATACGATCCGCTTTGCGATATTGACCTTTTCCTGATTGTCAATCGTAGTTGCGTAAGATACCAGCCTCCGTATATCCTTTCCCGAAGCCGGATTTGCAATGATACCAATGCTGGACACGGCTCAGTCCTCCCTTCGTTGCGGCGTTTTTAGAAGAAAGGGCGGCTGGCGGCCGCCCTTTCCTACCCATGTGCTTATCCGCGCTGTTCTTTTACAGCATTGACGATATCTTCCACCTGCGGAATGAACTGATTTTCCAGGACCGCAGAGAACGGAATCGGCGTATTGAGGCCGCAGACGCGTTTGCACGGGGCATCCAGGGAATCGAACAGTTCCTCGGCGATGAAGGCCGAGATTTCACCGGCATAGCCGCCGCGTTTGAATTCTTCGGACGTAATGACCACATTGCGGGTCTTGCCGACGGACTTGGCGATCAGTTCCTTATCCAGCGGATACAGCGTGCGCGGATCCAGGACTTCTGCAGAAATCCCTTCTTTGGCCAGCTGATCGGCTGCCTTCAGGGCACGGAACACCTGATAGCCGTAGGCGATGATGGTTACATCAGAGCCTTCTCTCTTGATATCCCCTTTGCCCAGCGGGATGGGATCGAAGGAAGTGACTTCGCCTTTTTCGCCATAAGCCAGTTTATGTTCGAAGAAGACCACGGGGTTGTTGTCATCGATGGAGGCGAGCAGCAGTCCCATGCAGTCCTGCGGTGTGGACGGATATACGACTTTCAGGCCCGGTACGTGGGTCAGCCAGGCTTCCATGGATTTGGAGTGCTGGGCCGCCGCATTGACGCCGGCGCCATTGACGGTGCGGACGACCATCGGCAGTTCGATCTTGCCGCCGAACATATAGTGCATGAAAGCGGCGTTGTTGACCAGCTGGTCCATGGCGACCGTAATGAAGTCGTCCATCATGATTTCCGCGATGGGACGGAGCCCCGTTGCTGCGGAACCCGTGGCGGCACCGATGATGGCACCTTCGGAAATCGGAGTGTCGCGGACTCTGTCCGGCCCGAATTCATCGAACATACCGGCCGACACGCCGAAGCAGCCGCCGAATCTGCCCACATCTTCACCAAAAAGCAGGACGTTGGGATCCTCGCGCATCCTGATGCTCATTGCTTCACGGATTGCTTCCATTACACTCATGGTCTTCATCTTACGCGCACCTCCTCATCAAAGTCTGTATATACATCTTTGCCGACGTCTTCAGGCTTCGGCAGAGGACTCTCTTCTGCGAATTTCACGGCTTCCACGATTTCCCGATCGATTTCGGCGTCGACCTGATCCATCTCGGCCGGCGTCATGACTTCATTCTCTTCCAGGAATTTGCGGTATCTCTTGACCGGTTCTCTGGCCAGCCATGCCGCCTGTTCCTTGGGATCCTTGTAGATGGCCGGATCGCCTTCGAAGTGGCCGCGCCATCTCCAGGTCTTGCATTCGATCAGCGTCGGGCCCTGGCCCTTCCGGGCTCTCGCAATGGCTTCGCTGGCCGCTTCATAGACTGCCATCACATCGTTGCCGTCGACAGCGACACCGGGGATCCCGTAGGCAGCTGCCCGGTCAGCGATATCTTTGATGGCCTGGTGCCGGGACTGGCTCATGGAAATACCGAAATGGTTGTTCTCGCAGACGAAGACCACCGGCAGCTTCCAGATGGAAGCCAGGTTCAGGGCTTCGTGGAAGGTGCCCTGGTTCGTGGAACCATCACCGAAGAAGCAGACGCAGACCTGATCCGTATGTCTGTAGCTGCAGGAAAGACCGGCACCTACGGCGATGTCCTGGCCGGCGCCCACGATACCATTGGCGCCCAGGATGCCCAGGTCACGGTCGGCAATGTGCATGGAGCCGCCCTTGCCCTTGCAGTAACCCGTTGCCTTCCCGTACAGTTCCGCCATCATGTAGCGCATGTCGCCGCCCTTGGCGATGATGTGGCCATGGCCTCTGTGCGTACTGGTGATATAGTCGTCCTTCCTCAGATTCTGGCAGACCCCTGTGGCAATGGCTTCTTCACCCAGATACAGATGGAGGAATCCGGGGATCCTGCCATTGGCAAAGTCAGTCTGCGCGTTGCTTTCGAATTTACGAATGCGCACCATTGTCCGATACATGTTTCTCATCTGTTCCTTCGTAACATCCATGACAGACCATCCTTTCCTTTTCATTACAGAGGCATCACTTGCGGATCTCGACTTCCACACAGGCCAGCGCTGCTTCAATGCTGTCATCCGCGTCACCGAACCCGGGGACATACAGACCGGGGACATGGAGCCCGCCCCGTACGGCTTTCACATCGACGGTTCCGACGGGGAGCATCTCCGCCACTTTGGCGACATCGACCTTTTCCGGATCAGAGACAGCTACCGTCACATGGACATACACGCCGGTATTCAGATCATGGATGCCAAGCAATTCGTCCAGTCCGCAGAGACAGCTCCTGGAAACAGCATCCTTCACTGCCTTGGCTGCGGCGTGCGTCACATCCTGGCCGTGGAAATCCGTTCCAAGGCCGAATTCGATCACATAGCGTTTCATGGGGGACCTCCTTTCTTCCTGACCTTTTCCACTCTTCTAATTTGCAAAATCCGTGCCACTTTTGGCGGCCTGGACCCGGGCTCAGCAGGAAGAGATACCGGATGCGGCAAAACAGGCGGATTTACAGCATACCGGGATGATTTCTTTTTTCACGCGTCCCGTTCCCTGCGCTTTTCCGCCTGTTTGAAAAAAGAAGTTCTCATTTAAATTCTCAAAATTCTGAGAATTTAAATGAGAACTTGATACTTTTATATTTTTGAGAATTTCAAACAATTTTTCGTCGCATTTTCTGCTTACTGCTGAGAATGAGCATCTTTTTTCGCCAGTACCCGCGGTGAGATTCCATAGCGGCGGCAGCGGCGGTAAAAGGTCGCGCGGCTGATTCCCAGGAGTCCTGCCGCCCTTTCCGAATCGTATGCGGTCTCCTGGAGGACCCGCACGTACCGCTCCGCCTCCTGTGCCAGCTGTGCAGAGATCTCGCGCGGCGCTTTTTCCGGCAGCGCCGCCTCCGTGCCCTGCCCGCTCTCATTGAAGGAAATGTGCTGGAAATCCTCCGCTTCCATCGTTTCCCCCGAGACGGCGTAGAAGGTCCGCTCGATCCCGTTCTGCAGTTCCCGCACGTTGCCGGGCCAGCTGTATGCCAGGAGTTCCTGCTCGAAGGCGGCTGACATCTTCTTCTGCTGGTCCGGATATTTCCGGTTGTACCGGGCAAGGAAGGTCCTTGCGTCATAGATGATATCCTCCGGTCTCTCCCGGAGGGGCGGGATGACGAGGCTCAGGACATTCAGCCGGTAGAACAGGTCCTGGCGGAAACGGCCTTTTTCCGCTTCCTTCTGCAGATCCCGGTTCGTAGCCGCGATGATGCGGATATCCAGCGGGATCTCCTGTTTGCCCCCGATCCGCCGGATGCGCAGCGTCTCCACGGCCCGCAGCAGCTTGGCCTGGAATTCCAGCGGCATCTCTCCGATTTCATCCAGAAACAGGGTGCCGTGGTTGGCCAGGGCGAACTTACCCGGATTTCCCTCGTTGAGAGCACCTGTGAAAGCCCCTTTTTCATACCCGAACAGTTCGCTTTCGATCAGGTCGCGGGGAATGGAGGCGCAGTTGATCGCCACGAACGGCCCTTTGGCCCGCTGGCTTTCGTTATGGATGGACTGGGCAAAAAGTTCCTTGCCCGTCCCGCTTTCGCCCTGGATCAGGACGATGCCGTCGTAACGGGCATACTTCTTTGCCAGGGAAATGGTCTTCAGCATGGCCGGGTCCCTCGCCAGGATATCATCGAAGGTATACTGGGCCCGGTTGCCCATATAATGGTTCGCGTCGGCGATCATCTTCTTCTGGTTGCGGATGCTCACGGTATAATTCCGGGTATGGTCCTGGAAGGCTGTGATGTTCATGCCGCAGTGATATTCGCGGCCCCGGAACACGATCCTCGTATTGTACACGGAAGCGCCGCCGTGCTGTGCCTTGAGCCGGATCTCGGACCAGTTGATGTCAGGCGCCACCTGGCGGAAATCCTGGCCGATGAGTTCCGGCCCCGCCTCCCTGTCCAGGCTGAAGAAATCCCGCATGGCCTGATTGATCAGCAGGACGCGGAAATCATGGTCCAGGAGCAGCGTGCTCTCCAGGCTGCCGTCAAGTGTTTCCTGCAGCAGCCGCGTCACCTGGTTGTGCTGCAGCATCGTTTCGATACTGAAAGCCGCCGCCACGACAAGGCCCAGGGTATGGGGATTTTTCTTGTGATAGTCCGCACAGGACAGGTCGATGCAGCCGATGACTTCCCCGTTGGCACCGTGGATGGGCGCCGCCGAACAGGTCCAGCCGTGCTGGGCGACGCAGTAGTGTTCCGCGCCCATCGTCTGGACGGGCGTATCGTAGTCCAGTGCGATGCCGATGGCGTTGCTGCCGACCTGGACGTCGCTCCACAGCGCTTTTTTCCGGAAATTCAGTTCATTCTGCATCTCTTCCGTCAGCGAAATGCCGAGTGTCTCCAGCACATAGCCGACACTGTCCGTGAGGACAAAGAAAAACTTGCTCTCGTTGATGATCTCATAGACACTCTTCATGACGGGCATGGCCGTCTCGATGAGGTCCCTGTTCTCATCCCGGATGCTCTGGAAGACGCTGTCGTCCATCAGTTTGCCCTTGCCGCCGTAAATATCGGTCCCCGCGTTGCGGCACTTGATCCAGGATTTGCCGATGACCGGGTTCAGTCCCGGATCGACCGTCCCCGTCCTGATGAACGTATCCCAGTAGCCCTTGTAACGGGCATATTCTTCCTCAATGGTCTCTGCTTCCCGCCGCATGTCCAAAGCACCTCCATTCTCAGCCGGAACCGGACATCCTTTGCTGCTTTCTCAGCCTTCCGCTCTTTGCTTTTCTCTTAAATTATACCCGATTTCGCAAAATAATTCTTTAAATTTTCAGTTATTCTCACGGATTCTCTTCAGTATATTAAGAATTTATCATATTTTATGGGCATTGTTATTTCATTTTTATGGATCCTTCTCATCGCCGGCAGCGGGATATGTTGCTGTTGTCCTTTTATTTGGTCCGTATTACGGCTTTTGGAGCAGCCCCCGGAAACAAAAAAAACGCCGGAGCACCCTGCGCAAAGAGTACTCCGGCAAATTTTTGTCCGCTTCTATTAAGCCTCACCGGGAAGATCTTCTCCCAGGAGCAGCTTCTGATTCTCCACCAGGTCCGCCAGGGTGGTCTTGTTGACCACCTTATTCACGGCCTCCTGGATTTCCTTATAAAGGGACAGCGTACTGCATTTCCGGGCCCGCGTACAGACGGCATGGCCCGGTTCCAGGCAGGCCACCGGTGCCAGGGAGCCTTCGACGGCCCGCAGGATCTCCCCTGCCGTATAGTCCCTGGGAGCCTTGACAAGCTTATAGCCGCCCTGGGCTCCGCGGGCACTCTTCACAAGACCTGCCCGGGACAGCTGCGTGATGATCTGTTCCAGATATTTTTCCGATATCTCCTGTCTTTGTGAAATGCTGCGGATCGGCACGAAATTCTCCTCCCCGTTGAGCGCCAGATCAAGCATCAGGCGCAGGGCGTACCGTCCTTTCGTAGAAATCTTCATATATATTATCCGCCTTTCTAGCGAAAGGCACCGATGGAGTTATGAAAACCAAGGTACTTTCGCTCTTTCTATTTTTTTGAACTCCTGATATCCT
>OMYF01000062.1:0-320 GCA_900315205.1 uncultured Acidaminococcus sp. | reverse complement strand
CATATATATTATCCGCCTTTCTAGCGAAAGGCACCGATGGAGTTATGAAAACCAAGGTACTTTCGCTCTTTCTATTTTTTTGAACTCCTGATATCCTTTTCTTGCAAGACCGGCATACTACAGAGCACGTGGAGTTGAGTGGCGGGGCGATATAGCGGCCTACCCCGCATATATATATGTTGCCGGTCATCCTCAAGGCATCAATGAATGGCGCATTCCGCAGCCCGTAAACTTATCTCTTCCGAAGTTGTCTCGATTTCGCCGGATGACCAGTCACTGCCGCTCTTGCACCTATAAATTATCAGGAGGTGTTTCTTTGG
>OMYF01000063.1 GCA_900315205.1 uncultured Acidaminococcus sp. | reverse complement strand
AAGGCGCGGACCGTGGCTTCCGGTGTATCCGCGCCGATGGCTGCCACCTTGTTGATGATTTCCTGCACCTTCTGGCCGGATTTTGCTTCACGGGTATCGATATCATCCAACTTGACCGGGAACAGGACACCATCGGGCTGACGCGTATTGGACAATACATCGACGCCAATGATTTCCATGACATACTTGACACCTGGAATATTTTTCAGCTTCTCGCCAAAACTCTTGGAAAAAGCAGCAGACCGGTTCGTGGATGAAGCGGCCGGCATGGAAGCTGTCACCAGCATGAAGGACTGATCTTCATCCGGGACATAGCCCGACGGGATCATCTTGAAGAAGAAGCCGATCAGCACAAAGACCATGCCGATCATGCAGACGCCGACTTTGTAGTGCCGCAGCAGTTTTTTGCAAAGCGCCACATAATGACGGGTAGCCCATTCGAGCCATTTATTGAAGACACCAAAGACTTTGGTAAGGACCTTGCCGGTCTTCACCTTCGTCTTCGGCAGGATCACGAGGGAGCTGACTGCCGGGGACAGGGACATGGCGACGACGGCCGACAGGGACAGGGCCACCACGATGGTCAGAGCGAACTGTTTGTACAGTACGCCCGTGGCACCACCCATGAAGGAAACGGGCAGGAACACGGCCAGCAGCACGAATGCTGTGGCGACGATAGCACCCGATACGGACCGCATGGCGGCAAAAGTGGCTTCCTTGGCGCTCATGCCGAGTTCATCCACATTGTATTCGACGGCTTCGACCACGACGATGGCATCATCGACGACGATACCGATGGCCAGCACCAGTGCGAACAGCGTCAGGGTGTTGATAGTAAAGCCAAAGATATAGAAAGAAGTGAAAGTACCGAGCAGGGATACCGGAATGGCCAGGACCGGGATCAGCGTCGCGCGCCAGCTCTGGAGGAAGATCCACGTGATGAGCACGACGAGGATCAGTGTTTCCACGAAGGTGACGCCCACTTCTTTCAGGGATTCACGCACATAGTCCGTGTTATCCTGTACAATGACGAGTTTCAGGTCAGGCGGGAAGTTCTTCTCTGCATCGGCCAGCACTTTTCTAATGGCCGACACAGATTCCAGGGAGTTGGCATCGGAGTTCAGCGTGATGGCGTACTGCATGGCGGGCACACCGTCCAGACGCCCGACAACAGCATCATCTCTCTTGCCATATTCGATACGGGCAATATCACGCAGATGGAGCAGCTGCCCGTTATTGTTTTTCAAAACAATATTGCCGAATTCTTCTTCCGTCTTGAGTCGGCCCTGCAGCCGGGCGGAATACTGGAATTCCTGTTCATCCAGGGATGGACGGCCGCCAATGGTACCAACCGGTGCCTGGATGTTCTGCTGCTTGACAGCCGTGGAGATGTCCGCGGCCGTAAGTCCGTTCTGTGCCATCTTCATCGGGTCGAGCCAGATCCGGAGGGAAAGTTCAGGCCCGTATTCATTGACTTCCGATACGCCCTTTACACGCTTCAGAGCATCGACGAACTGCGTGGCACCGTAGTTTTTCATAAACAGTTCATCGTAGGTGCCGTTCGGAGACATCAGGGAGAAATACATGATGGTTTCATCGGCGCGTTTGCGCGTCGTAACACCATATTGCGTAACTTCACTCGGCAGGGAAGCATTTGCCTGGGCAACACGGTTCTGTACCTTGACCATGTCCATGTCGGCGTCAGAACTCAGGTTGAATTTGACATCCAGGCTGTAGTTCCCACTGTTATCACTGGTCGACCGCATATCGATCATATCATCGACACCGTTGACCTGTTTTTCAATCGCCTGTGCTACAGTCTCCTCGATGACTTCCGCGTTGGCGCCGACGTAGTTCGTCGATACGGAAATACGCGGATAGGAAATCTGCGGATACTGCGCAACCGGAAGGCTCATGGCCGAAATGCCGCCTACGAGAGCGATGATGATGGAGATAACGCAGGCAAATACCGGGTGGTCAATAAAGAATTTTGCCACTTGTCAGACCTCCTCTCACTTCGCGGAATCCGAGCCAGTGGAGGTATCCGTTGCAGTGTCCAGATCGGCTTCAGTGATCATCGTGGCATCCACCTTGCTGTCTTTGTTCAGCTTCTGCACGCCCTCGACGACAACGGTTTCCGTTCCATCCAGACCGCTCTTGACGAGCCACATGCGGCCGATGCGGTTGCCCAGCTGGACTTCCTTCATGCCGACACTGCCATCAGAGTTGACGATGTAGACATAATGCTTGTACATCAGATCCGTCACAGCACGCTGCGGCACCAGGACGGCATTGGGAGCCGTGGAGCCCACGAGGGAGATATTGGCGAACATGCCCGGCAGGAGCAGGTTGTCCGGATTGTCGAAGACAGCCTTCAGCGTCAGGGTGCCCGTCGTATCGCTCACACTGCGGTCGACCTGATCCACATAGCCTTTATACGGGTAGGTGGAACCGTCAGCCAGGGTCAGCGTGATATCGCGGAGCTGATTGCCGTTATCCGCATTGCCCTTCAGCATATCCAGATAATCGCTTTCAGACACGGAGAAGCGGACCCGCATCGGGTTGCTGTTGGAGAGTGTCGTCAGGACAGTGGAATTGGCCGTGACGAATTCGCCTTCGGCCAGCGTGTTCGTATCGATCTTGCCGGCAAAAGGTGCCGTGATGCGCGTATCGCTTACGCTGACCTGGGAAGAAGCGAGCAGGGCCTGGTAAGCATTGGCACTGGCCCGGGCCTGTTCCAGCGCGGTATTGTACTGGTCAGCCGTCTGCCTAGAGACCGCTCCCTGTTCATACAGGCTCTGGTAACGGGCAGCATCGCGCTGTGCATTGGCCAGGGCAGCCTGTGCATTGGCCAGGTTGGCCTGCGCATTCAGGACATTGGCTTCATAAGAGCGCGGGTCGATTTCGTAAAGGAGCTGTCCGGCTTCGACATAATCGCCGCCGTTGACATATTTCTTTACAATGGTACCTGTCACTTTGGACTTGATGGAAACCTGATCCTTGGCTTCCACAAAGCCTGTGTACTCATAAGTGATCGGCGTATCCCTCTTGACAGCCTGCATGGCCTTTACCTTGACTGTGCCGGCTTGCGGTGCCGTCTTCTTGCTGCAGCCTGCGGCTCCCAGCAAAAAGCAAAGCGCCATACCAACCGCTATGGCTTTCTTTTTTCCTGTCATTTGACTTTTTCCTCCTAAAACATTACCCCTCTGCCGGGAATCCAGATGGTCCGGCGTTCCCGCAGCAGCACCTGGATCTTTGCGGTCTCCGCTGGCGGCAGGGTCCGTCCTTTCTCTCCAGACCCGCTCCGGAAGCCGTTTCCACGTGCATCCGCAAGGCCTCATGATGTGCGGCATCTCTCCCAGGGCATACTTTTTCATACTACAGAAACACCTTCACATTATACCGTAAGGCAAAGCCTGTATCAAATCGAGTTATGCGTAATTATTGTTTATTTTCTTTGTTTTTCTCAGTTTTATTCTTTTTTTCGTCGATTGACTGGCTAGTCAAAAATTCTTCATTCAGCTTATTCTTCAAAAGGAAGGGAAGCACATCTTCCTCATCCAGATCGAACTCGCGGTGTTCTCCGTAAAGCAGTGCAAAAATGGTTCCGTCGTAGTAGTATCCGTTCAGCTGATCTTCCGGGATCGTAAGATCCTTCTCCGCTGCTTTTTTAGCTGCCAGCTTCAGGAAGCGGCCGTACGGACGCACCAGGAAGCGGAGCGGGACTTCTTCCCCGGTGCGCAGATCAAAGTTGAAACTCTTGATGACAGGTTCACTGATCTCATGATCCGAATAAAGGCCCATGACGAGCAGGCTGACATAATTGCGGCCGGCATATTTGACATCGTAGGACAGATGGAGCCGGCTGCCAAAACCTGCAGCCTGCTGCCGTCCGCGGTAAAACATCTCGATCCGGTGATTGAGCTTCCAGGCGATCTTCGGATCGATTTTCTGGAAATGAGGATATTCCAGATCACCCGCCGGTGTCTCCACCTGCTGAGCAATGATCTCATAGCCGCTCTTGCCAGTGACGGACTGGCCTGCCCGATACGCGGGCTTCGTATAGAGCTCTGCCTGGAACTCCACTGCTTCCGGCACCCAGGCACCTGCCCGATAGGCCCAGCGCGTCCGGACATATCCCAGCGGACTGGAATTGATGACGCCAAGGACCTTCTGGATCGTAATGACCGCATCCATGCCGTCTCCGTTGGTATCCGCCGTCATCAGCTGGCTGATTCCCTGGGCAGCGGGCCGCAGGCCTGACAGACGGACATTGCCGTCTTCATCGAACACATTCAGGGCCGTATAGGCATCCTTGTCCTTGCTGAGATCCAGGACCACTTCCTGACCGATGCTCGGAAAGCTCAGTCTGGCCCGGTATCCGTCCAGATAGGAACCGTTCACCTGGATCCCGCGGTTGTCCAGGGACGAAAAGATTTCCTCCGGTTTATTCCCCGTGAAATCAAGGATGCGGTAATCCACCATTCCGCTGCTGCCGCCGGTCGGAGCCGCGATGATCACATTCGCAGCGCCGCTGCCCGTAACGTCAGCGAGGGTCACATACGCATCATAGCCTCCCAGGTCCTTCGGCCGGATATAATATTTGACATTGGCTGCCCTGCTGTCCTTGACGATGACATACATGTCGCCGATGTAACTGGATTTGTCCACGACGGGACTGCCCATGAGATCGATGATCTCAGACACCCCGTCGCCATCCACATCCCCGATGGCTTCGCTGACAAGTTCTCCGCGCTGCAGGACGAAGTCCACCTCGCGGGTTTCGGGCTTTTCGGAAGACTTCCGGGGCACGTTTCCAATGGGGACCTTCGTTTCTTCCGATGCTGTTTTTTCCTTTGCTTTTGCCGCGGCCCGGGTCGCCTGTTCCCTGCGGCTCTCGGCACGGCTCCAGCCTTCTGTCTTTTCTATGGTGCCGGCCGCCGCAGACTGCACTCCGCCCAGCTCCTGCGTGGAGGCATCCGCCGCTTCCCCCTGCAGCCAGGGGAACCCTATGAACCCTGCAAAGACCAGGGCAATCCCGACTTTTTTATGTTTACTGTCCAATCTCAGATACCTCCTGCCGTACTTAGTCGATTCGTGTTGATATTATACTATACATTTTGCAGAATAGGGCATTTTTTGTTTGGGGATCCCCGCATCCGCCGGCGTTTCCTTTACTTGCTGCGCAAAACCCCTTATACTGTACAGCATATGATGCCGGAGAACGGCCGCTGCAAGGCGACACGTTTTCCCGGCCCGCTCCAAAGGAGGAAGTATCAGTATGACAGCTTACGAAGCACTCACCCCTGATGTGATCCAGGAATTCTTTGATATCGCCGGACGGCGCGTCGTCGTGGGCGAAGCCATCAACCCGGACTACGCGCATGACGCCATGCCCATATACGGGATCGGCATGCCGGAAGTGACCATCGACGTCAAGACGACGGAAGAGATCTCCGCCATCCTGA
This sequence comes from uncultured Acidaminococcus sp., assembly GCA_900315205.1. Lineage (GTDB taxonomy): Bacteria > Bacillota > Negativicutes > Acidaminococcales > Acidaminococcaceae > Acidaminococcus. The sequence goes on along the minus strand of OMYF01000063.1, from coordinate 4,004 downwards.
AGATCTGCAGCACGCACCATATCCCGGTCACAGTCCGCGGCGCCGGCACGGGCCTTGCCGGCGGCTGCACCCCTGTCCAGGGCGGCGTCGTCCTCTGCACGGTACTGATGAACCGGATCCTCGGCTACGACGAAGCCAACAGGAATGTCCGTGTCCAGCCCGGCGTACTGCTTGCGGACCTGCAGAAGGATGCCGCGGCACACGGGCTCTTCTACCCGCCCGATCCGGGTGAAAAATATGCCACCATCGGCGGCAATGTATCCACAAATGCCGGCGGCATGCGGTCCCTCAAATATGGAACGACGCGGGATTATGTCCTCGCTCTCACTGTGGTCCTGCCCAGCGGGGAAATCATCCGCCTGGGGTCCCCGGTCAGCAAATCCTCCGCCGGCTACAGCCTGCTCCAGCTCATGGTCGGGTCCGAGGGCACGCTGGGGATCATCACCGAAATCACTCTGAAGCTGATCGCGCCGCCCAAATGCCATTGTTCCCTGATCGTCCCCTTCCGCACGCTGGAGGAAGCGGTCCGGGCCGTGCCGGCGCTGCGCCATTCAGAGGCAGTGCCGCAGGCCATCGAGTTCTTCGAAAAAGAAATGCTCACCGCCATAGAGGCCTACCTCGGCACCAGTGTCTTCCCAAAAGAAATAGAAGGCGAAACAGTGGGCGCCTATCTGCTCGTGACGCTCGACGCGGCCAGCAATGATCTGCTCGACGAAAGCGTCATGACGGCATCGCAGCTCCTGCTGGATGCCAGTGCCATGGACGTCCTCGTGGCGGACGTCCCCATGTATCTCGACAAGACCTGGGCTGCCCGGTCCGCTTTTTTCGAAAGTCTCGAATATCAGTACAATCTCATCGACCAGTGCGACGTGGTCGTACCGGTGGCCGCGCTTCCGGAATTTGCCGTGTATGTCGACGGGCTCCGGGCCGCGCTCCCCTTCGATGTCCATATGTTCGGCCATGCCGGGGACGGCAATATCCATATCTACGCCTGCACCCGGGGCCGCCGGGGCAGCCGGGAAGATCTCTTTGCTTTCAAACAGGCCGCGGCAGCCTTCATGGAACAGCTCTATGCCAAAGCGGCTGCCCTGGACGGCCAGGTCTCCGGTGAATACGGGATCGGCTTCGGCAAGGCCTCCTATCTGCAAAAGAGCCTGGATCCTGTCCAGATCCGCATCATGCAGGGAATCAAGGAGGTCTTTGATCCGGGCCTCATCCTGAATCCGAACAAGATCTGTTACTGACAGCAAAAACGCCGGTTCCCGAAGGACCGGCAGTGGGCAGCATTTAACTTGTTTAACAGACAAAGCCGCCGCAGGAAGCCGGGCTCCAGGCCCATCCTGCGGCGGCTTTGCTGCTGCAAAAACAACGCTCCCTAACGGCAGGAATATTCGTTGCGATTTCCCCGCATGCTGTGCATAGCCCTGCCGCGCACAGCAAGATAATCCAGATGAGCCTTGGCTTCTCCGGCGGCAAAGTATTTCTGGGTCAGAGGGAATTCCTGCCAGTTCCTGGCGCGGATCTTCCACTGCATCCGGGCTGCCACTTCATAGGGAGTGAGGCCCGGATGGCTCTGCAGGATGGTTTCCACTTCCGCAAGGCGGCGCCGGTGATGCGCCTTCAAAAAGTCCACCCGTTCCGCCAGCGTTCCCAACGGCACGCGGTGTCCCGGAAAAAGCTGCTCTGCCGGCAGATCGCGGATCTTGTCGAGACTCCTGAGGTAATCCCCCAGAGAATCCTCGACGCCCAGCCAGTCACAGATATTGGGGGTGATCCGGAACAGGACATGGTCCCCCGTAAAGAACCAGCGGCGTTCCTTTTCATACAGGCACATGTGGCCCGGAGTATGTCCCGGCGTGGAGATACACTGCAGGGACAGGCCCCCGTAATGCAGGATTTCCCCGTCTGTGACAAAAGTATACTGCTGAAACGGCTCCGGTCCTTTCGTCTGGGCCGGATTTCTCCCCCAGAGCGCCGTGATCTCCGCGTCGGAAAACCCGTTCGCACGGCAGCGTCCGTACCTTTTCTGCCAGAGCGCCTCATCCCTGATCGCCGCAAGGAGCCCGCCGTCGACAGCGCTGATATAGATCCTGCATCCGGGCCGGTGCAGGAACGTCGACAGCCCGGAATGGTCATGATGGACGTGGGTCAGGAAAATATCCGTTTTCCCAAGATCCACATGCAGTTCCGCCAGCTGCCGCAGCATCGCCTCCCGGCAGGGCGCTTCATTGAAGCCCGTGTCGATCAGGAGGCTGCGCTCGCCGGATATCAGATAGCTGTTCAGATTTTTCAGCGGGTTCCCCACGAGAGGGATATCGAGCCGCCAGAGATTGTCAAAAAGCTGTTCTGCCACTGGATATGCTCCTTTCCTGCTGTGTGATCCTGCTTTCAAGGTACCCCCTGCTCCTCCGGATCGTCTAGAATCCGTATCAGGCACTGCCGGAGCAGAGAATGCCCTGCCCGTTCAAAAAAGGTTCTGCGTCAAACAGGGACAGTGAAAGCACAGCTCCTAAAAAAACGAAGAGAGGTTTTCGGTCCCTGCGAATCGGAAATCTCTCTTTCGTAGTTAAATCCTGCTTCTTTGCTGGATGTTGAGTAAAACTTCAAACCATCCACCCATCACGGGAGCTGCGAAAAATGCGCAGTCATTTTTTTACAGTTCCTCTTCTGATGCTCATGGACCGGGGACTCCATGCCAGCCCGGCAAAAAGGATGGATTCCACGGTACAATGAGGACAGCCGCACTGCTCCCGGCCACACAGCACCAGGATATCAGCGCATCACTGCTCCTGTTCCTCTGCTATCCCCGGTTTCTCAGCGGAGAGCCTGTGATCCGTAAAATAGCGCGGTGAATCGCCCCACTCGTCCCAGCCGATGCGGTCGCCGATGGAATGCACCCGGGCTTCCAGGCAGTTCCGGCACTGGTCCGGTGAATCGCCGACACAGGGCTTGTTGTCATACAGCAGATACTGCTTCCGGTAACGGGGCAGGGTGACGATGGGCATCAGGATATTGGCACCTGCCTTGAGGCCGAATTCCCGGCCAAAAGGATTGAGAGCCTGCAGAGCCGTCGTCGAGGCGATATTGACATTTTTGAGGCAGAGACGCGTCACGGCGATCATATTGAGCCCCAGGATGAACCGGTGCTCCCGGGCCGCGGGGGAATCGCCGCCCTCCGCCATGACAGCCCTGCCGATCGGTGTCTGATGGTGTACCACATAGGGTCCCATCCCGATCATATCGATCTTGAGTTTTTTATAGAACAGGATATCCGCAGCCAAATCCTCCAGCGTCTGACCGGGCAGCCCGATCATGTCCCCCGTACCGACCTGATAGCCGATTTTCTTGAGCGTCAGGAGGCAGTCGCGGCGCACGGTCCACTCATGGTGCCCGTCCTGCGGATGCAGCCGGGCATACAGCGCCGGATTGCTCGTCTCGATACGGAGCAGATAGCGGTGTGCCCCCGCTTCGAACCAGCGCCGGTATGTTTCTTCCGTCTGTTCTCCCACACAGAGCGTAATGCCCAGGGCTCCGCCGCCGATTTCCTTGATTTCCCGCAGGATCTCTTCCACGAAAGCGATGAATTCCGGATCCTGCCGTTCCCCCGACTGGAGCGTCAGGGACCCGTAATGCTGCTCGTACGCCCAGCGGGCCATGGCGAGGATGTCCTCACGGCTCGTATCGAAACGTTCCACAGCCTCGTTCCCCCGCCGGATCCCGCAGTAGCGGCAGTTCTTGATACAGCGGTTGGAAAATTCCAGGAGCCCGCGGTAATGATCCACGTTGCCGATATATTTCAGTTTCACGGCATACGCCGCATCATACAGACGCTGCCGCTCTTTTTTGTCCGTAAGCCCGAGCAGGGCCGCGATTTCTTCTTTTGTCAGTTCTTCTTTATGCAAAAGGGCTTCAAGCTCCATATGTCCTCCTTGCTCTGCCATGACCGGCAGTACGGCCATTGTAGCGGGAAGGAGGCCGCTTTGTCAAGGCAGCGGCAGCTCCTT
>OMYF01000065.1 GCA_900315205.1 uncultured Acidaminococcus sp. | reverse complement strand
ATCGCAGGTCGCTGCTGGCTGCTGGCGGCTGAAGGCTGAAGGCAGACCGGAGCATCAAGGCACCATAGCCTCCCAGCCCCACAGCCCTTTTTATGTGGTACAATAATGGCAATAACCGTCCGTTCCCGGACAGATTGGCAGGTTCAATGTATGACGGATGCAGCTACCCAAAAGGCCAGGGAGGGGGAGAAATACCGGAAGATGCTGGAATCTCCGGTAAAGCCCCTGATCGCTTCCCTGGCAGTGCCTTCCATTGCCAGCATGCTGTGCACCAGCTTCTATAATATGGCGGACACGTATTTTGTCAGTAAGATCGATACCACTTCCACGGCCGCCGTAGGGGTGACTTTTGCCACGATGGCCATGCTCAATGCCATTGGCTTTTTCTTCGGCATCGGGTCCGGCAATTCCATCTCGCGGCTCCTGGGGGCCCGCAAAAGGCAGCAGGCGGAGGTCATGGCTTCCACGGGCTTCCTCTATGCGTTCCTCTGCGGCCTTGTCATTGCCGTCCTCGGCAATCTCTTTGCGCCCCGGCTTGCCACGCTGATCGGATCGACGCCCACGATCCTGCCCTATGCCATCCAGTATATGGGCGTGATCCTCCTCGGAGCGCCCATCATGATGTCGAGCCTCGTGATGAACAACCATCTCCGTTTCCAGGGCAGTGCGGCCTTTGCCATGGTGGGAATCATGCTGGGGGGATTCCTGAATGTGCTCCTCGATCCCATCTTCATCTTCCATTTCCATCTGGGCGTTGCCGGCGCAGCCTATGCCACCATCCTGAGCCAGTTCGTCAGCTTCTGTATCCTGCTCTTCATGACGCGGCAAGGGGGCAACATCCCCATCCGGCTGGGCAACATGCATCCGTCCTGGTCCATCCTGAAGGAAATCATCGCCGGCGGGATCCCCTCCCTGGTGCGGCAGGGGACCCAGAGCCTTGCAACTATCTTTTTGAACGTCTCCGCCGGGGTCTTCGGGGATGCGGCCATTGCGGCCATGTCCATCGTGACCCGGCTCAGCTTCTTTGCCGCGTCCGTGATCATCGGTTTCGGCCAGGGGTTCCAGCCCGTGTGCGGCTTCAGCTACGGGGCCCGGAAATTTGCAAGGCTCCGGGCGGGATTCTGGTTTGCCGTAAAGGCCGGGACCGTCTTTTCCCTGGCCGCAGCGGCTGCAGCTGAAATCTGGGCCGTGCCCATCCTGGGGGAATTCCGGGATGATCCGCTCGTGATCTCCATCGGCATAAGGACCCTGAGGGCTCAGGCGCTGACCTTCTGTCTCGTGCCCCTCACGATCCTGACCAACATGTGCCTCCAGACCACCCGGCGCACTGTGGGAGCCATGCTCGTGGCGGCGGGCCGCAGCGGCCTCTTCCTGGTCCCCGCCCTGATGGTGCTGCCCAGGCTGTTTGGCCTCGCCGGGCTCGTATGGTGCCAGAGCGTATCCGATATCTGCGGCTTCCTGCTGGCTGCGGTCCTGATCCGGGGCTTCTTCAGGCAGATCCCGAAAACCGACGAAACATAAGCAAAGTGATTCTCCGTCCTGCGTGTAAATGACGGAGGACAACAATCCCCTCCCTGCGGGTGACCGCGGAGAGGGGATCGCTGTTTATGGAAAGATACAGGCCAATGGATAAGACCCGTTCCGGCAGACACCCTCCGCACCGGAGATCCCGGATCGCACTCCGGAAAATGCTGCAGTCGTGATGAGGGTAATTTTTTACCCTACATTAATGATATAATGGAAAAAGAACAGGAGGCTGCGGGATTTCCTGGAAAAGGGGGAGAATCACATGAAATACAGCGAAACAGGATTCAGGGTTTTTGACCGTCATTTTGTCGCCGTTCCTTTTACGGACCGGCTGAAACGGGCATTTCGGGAGCTGCCGGACGCGGAAACGGCTGCGTATCTGCTCACGTACGGGTATATCGACCACCGGGCGGGCATGACACTCGAGGTCCTTGCTGCCGCAAGGCTGGGGCCGTCCGGAGATTTTGCCTTTTCCCGCAGGAAACCGGAAGGAGCGCTTAAGATCCGCATCGGGTCCCTGCTGGAAGAAGACTGCTGTGGTTTCGATGCTGCCGGGGAAGAGGAGCTGTACGGGCTGTACCGGGAAGAGGTGGATGCCCTCGAATGTTATCAGGTCTCGAAAGCTGTCGAGGATTCCCGCAAAATGGGATTCCTGGATGCTTCACGGAATCCGGAATATCCGGACGATGTGGCTGTGTATCTGATGCGGGACGGGCTGCAGCCCGAAGGCTGCTGGGTGCGCATCGAGGACCTCGACGCAGAAAATCATGAGCTCGTGGGAACGCTGCTGAACGAACCGGATCAGGACTTTGGCTGCCATCAGGGAGAGAAGATTTCTTTTTATGCGCAGCAGGGAGAAAAGGAGACCTGGGTGCTGTGCGCCGACTGCAGCGGGCCACAGGACGGTTCCCGGTGCGGCGGAGCGGCGCTGAGAGCCGCCATCCATGCTTTTTATCAGGACGGGACGCAGGAAAACCTTATGGACCTTTTCCGGATCCTGTGGCACAGCACGGTGCTGATCCCCTGCAATGCCATCATGAGCGATGCTGATCAGGCAGCCTTCCTGGAGCTGATCCAAAAGGAACAGGGCAGTCTCACCGGGGAAGAGGTGATTTCCAAAGATCCCATCCGGCTGGTTCCGGATATCCTGCAGAGTGGGGATGAATATTATTTTCCTCTCTTTTCCGATGAAGAGTCGATGGGCACTTACGGGACCCATTTTTCCATCGTGGAAAAGCCGTTCCCGAAGGCTGTCCGGATCGCCCGGCATAATCCTCAGAAGACCGCCGGCATCGTCATCGATGCGTTCACAGAACCTTTTGTGCTGACCTGGGAGATACTGGAAGGTTTCCCCGGCTGACGGGAATGAGCGCTGTGGATGCGGGAATATACGATCTTACTGTCCAGAGGAGGAAAAAGATCATGGAAATGAAACTGTACGACGACTGGTTCAAATTCATCAGGAGCGGTGATATGGAGCCCTTCGATGCAGCCGTGCTTTCCGTGCAGCTCGCACAGAAAGGACTGGAGTGCAGAGAAGAAAACTACGAAGAAGTGGTCAAACTGCTTGACAGCATTCCCGGTGAAGGCGCTGAAGAGAAAGGACCGTTCAAAGCTGTGTCCGTAGTCGAGGACGCTATCGTATATGAGAAGACGTTCGAAAGGCCCGAAGATGCGGTCCGGCAGATTGCAGAATGGGCCGGGGAATATGAGGACGGTACCTGGAAGAACAGCATTGTGGACGGGGAAGGGAAGACCATCCTGACGATTTCGCAGGAAGTCTGGGAAGAGAAGGCGTGAATCACCGCACATGACCGCAGGATCCGCAGCGCTGCCGGGGAAAAGTGGAAGAGGCACGTCCGGGTGAGCAGCTCATTTCCGGGCAGGGAATGCCCGCCGGTCCCCACGTTCTTTTCACTGAACAGATCATATCTGTTTCCATCTTAGAGCAGAGGATACCCATAAAACCGTAAAGATTTTACAGAAAATCTGCTGCCGCATTCCCTTCCAGTCCCGACGTTGAGGATCATTTCCGGGTATGCTATGATACAGAAGAATCCTCTGAGAGCCTGTCCGCCGGCTGTTTTGCCGGCAAGAGCAGTATGCAGCGGGGCGTTTTTGGGACGCCGGCCGAGGCAGAGGATCCACATATGAAAAAAGAAGGGATACCTATGGAAAACCATGTTGCCATAAAGATCCTGCGCAGTGAGCCACAGTCCCATTTTGATACGTATGTGCTGCCCTTTTCCGAGGGGCTTACGCTCCTGGGTGCACTGCGGCAGATCGCTGCAGCAATCGATCCGACCCTCGCTTTCCGGGACAGTCACTGCGGACGCGGCGTCTGCGGGGCCTGTCTCGTCAGGGTGGAAGGACAGGTGCGGCGTGCCTGCTGCACACCGCTCGAGGCCGGCCGGGAGTACCGGGTGGAACCGGCAAACAGTCGGGTGATCCGGGACCTGGCCGTGCGGTTTTGAGAGGGGGCGGAGCCGATGGAGACAGAAAGATATAAGACGGATGTGCTGATCATAGGCGGAGGCGGAGCCGGCGTGCGCGCTGCCATCGAAGCGGCGGACCGGGGCTGCAGCGTCCTCATCTGCACCAAAGGAGCCGTGGCCCGCAGCGGCAGTACGCCCATGGCGTATCCCGCCATCAACGCCGCCCTCGATACGGAGGGTGACGGAGACAGCCCGGAGCAGCATTTCAGGGATCTTGTGGCAGGGGGCAGGGGCCTCAGCGATGAAGATCTGGCACAGGCCCTTGCAGCAGACAGTCCCGCCCGGATTGCGGATCTGCAGGACTTCGGAGTGGAATTTGAACGCAATGCGGACGGCAGTCTTGCCCAGATCAGGCATCCCGGCCATACGAAGGCCCGGACGCTGACGATCCGCTCCGGCGGCGCGGGGATGATCAGGGGCCTGAGATCGGCCATGCTGAAACGGGAACGCATCCATACCGCCGAGGACATGTTCGTCCTGACGCTCCTGAAAAAAGAGGGGAGGGTCATCGGGGCAGCGGCCCTCGACAAACGCAGCGGCGCTCTCAGCGTCATCCATGCCGGAGCCGTGATCATCGCTTCCGGCGGGTACGAAGCCATGTGGCAGCATACCGACGTGAGCCCCGATGTCACGGGTGACGGGCTGATGCTGGCCTATCGGGCCGGCGCGGCGCTGATTGATCTGGAGATGATCCTCTATTATCCGTTCGTGGGCTGCGGTCAGAAAGGCCGGGGCATCATGCTGCAGTACGAGAGCCTGGTCCACCCGCAGCGCTTTGGCGGAAAGCTGCTGGATGCCCGGGGAAATGACCTGCTGGGCGGCATGCTGCCGCCTCCGCGCGACGAGATGCTGCGGATCATCGAAAATGCCGTCGCAGCGGGAAATGCGGGTCCCAACGGCGGGGTATTCCTGGATCTTACGGGGACGGGACTTTCAAAAGAAAAACGGGACGCCCTGATCCGGCGCTACTTCAATTTCCCGCCCGAAAACCTCAAACTGCAGGGCATCGATTTTGATGCCGGCCCCATCGAAGTGAAGCCGGGCCTGCATTATTCCCTGGGCGGGATCCGCATCAATGCAGCCTGTGAAACGACTCTCCCCGGTCTTTTTGCGGCCGGAGAATGCGCCTCCAACCTGCACGGGAGCAACCGTTTGAGCGGCAATGCCCTGGCGGAGACGCAGGTATTCGGCTGCAGGGCGGGGAAGAATGCTGCAGCTTTTGCACGGGCAAACCCGCCGGAACAGGATGAAAGGACCGCAAATGCTGCCATCGCAGAGCAGGAAGCGCTGCTGGCGGAACTCCATGCGCCCTGTGATGCACCGGTGAGCCCGGCAGAGCTCAAGGCACAGCTGCGTGCCGTCATGGAAAGCCATGTGGGGGCAAAACGCTGCGCAGAAGGACTCGCTGAGGCTGACACGATGCTCGGCCGCCTCGAGGAGGAGCTGAAGGATCTCCGGGTCACCGATACCCATGCAGTCTTCAATAATGAAGTGTGCGCTGCCATCGAAGTCCGCAGCATGATTTCCCTGGCGCGGCTCATTGCCCGGAGTGCCGCTTTCCGCAGGGAAACGCGCGGCCATCATATCCGTACGGATTATCCCGCTGCCGCTGCAAGGGCCATGCATACCCGTGTCAGAGCGGGGCAGCCTGTGGATGAAATTCCCGTTGTAAAAATCAAATAGCCGCAGGATATGGAAAAAGGACGCCTGTGCCGGATTTCGGCAGGGGCGTCCTTTCTTTGTAAGGTACAGTCCGTCATTTTACTGTGCCGTGCTGTCCTCCGGGAAGGTCCGGAAGCAGGGGACCCCTGCGGCAGGCTCCCTTCCATCATGCGTGAAGGCTCTTTTGCAGTTCCCCGGCAACCGCTTCCAGCCTTGTCGGGGAAAGTCCCAGTACCTTGTCGAAGGGGGCTTCCGGCGTGACGACCTGGAGCACATCCGGTCCGATGGCAGCCACGGCATCCCGGAAGACCCGGAGGGATGCCGGATCATCGCTGTACCCTCTGACGACAGTGATCTCCAGGTGGAAGCGGCCCGGGTAGGATTTCCGGAACGCCGCCATATTTTCGATATGCTGCCGGACCGTATAGCCAGCGAGGGGTCTCTGGGCTTTCCGGAAAGCCTCTTCCCGGCCCATCTTCAGCTCGCCGATCACTTCTTCACAGGTACCGGCAAGGGCCGCATATTTCGGATTTCCGTACAGATATCCATTCGACAGCAGGCGGACCGGGACATTTTCTTCATGGATAACACGGATCACCCGTTCGAGGCCCACCAGCAGCAGCGCTTCGCCCAGCGAATTGATGAACACCAGATCCGGCTTCACCGCACGGATTTTCTGCAGCAGGTCCCGGATGGCTGCGTCCAGATTTCCCATATCCACCGGGTCCTGGGTCTGCTGATGGGGCAGCTTCCGGCTCACGGGACAGAAAATGCAGTTGAAATTGCAGTATTTGCCGGGGAAGAGGTTCACTTCCAGGACGGTCTTTCCGTTTTCTTCGTAAGGCTCTTTGTAAAAGAATGATTCCATCATATCCTCCTGTATTAAAAAGCGCCGCATCCCCATCTACTGAGACCTGACGATGAGGATACGGCGTACCTCTGACGACTCAGCAGCCGTCAGCACCGGATGTTCAGTTAACGGGAATCATTATAGCAGATTCTCTTTCTAAATTCAAAAGAAAGTGGGGAGGAAGGATATGCGCGGGCCGCAGGCCGCAAATCGCAGGCCGCAAATCGCAGAACGCGAATCGCGGCTGACGGCTGGATGCTGAATGCGGAACGCAGGCCGCAGGTCGCAGGTCGCAGGTCGCCGACCGCCGCCGACGCTGAATCCTGACCGCTCAGTCCTGTACCAGTTCGCGGCCCATGGTTTCCGCCTGTTCCAGGTCCTTCGGGAACTGCTCGGCCAGATAGATCCGGCGCTGTGCTTCCGGCAGTTTATCCGCTTCATATTTCGAATAATCGCTGAACTGGATCCCTTCGAAGGAATGCAGTTTTTTCACCGGGTGCCCGCTGATTATGGCGAGGCTCTGTTCCATCAGCTTCATTTTGTCTCCCAGACCAGTCCTCTCAAACAGGACTTCGGACATCCCCATCGTATAGATCAGACCGACCCTGATGGACCGTCCCAGGGTAACGGCATTTTCTTTCGAATACAGCATATTGGAGAACAGGAACCGCTCCAGCAGGCCCTGTGTAGCAGAACTGATATTGAAGATATAGATGGGAGTGCCGATCACGATGGCATCGGCGGTCTTCATCCTTTCGAGCACCGGGGAGAGGCCATCCTGGAGGGCACAGTGGCCGTGAGGGATCCCTTTCCGCTTGCAGTAGAAACAGCTGAGGCAGCCCGTGAATTTCAGGGAGTACAGATTGACCAGTTCTGTCTCCGCTCCGGCCTTCTCCGCGCCTTCCAGAGCCCGGGTCAGCAACTGGGCCGTTGTGCCCGTCCTCCGGGGGCTTCCGTTCAGTGCAATGATTTTTTTCATGGGTGCCTTCTCCTTTATGATTCCATACAAAAATGATTTTCCCGCAGTGTCATACCAGGAACTATACCATGGAAATCCAGTACTGGAAAGTACTGATTTCCAGTAGAGTAACTATCGTCAGGGAGAGTATGGCAGGAAAGGGAGTACACCAGCCGCAGGCCGCAGATCGCAAGCCGCGGGTCGCAAATCGCTGACCGCGGCTGGCGGCTGGACGCTGGATGCTGCCGGCTGAATGCTGAGTGCCGACTTATTCCTTCTTCGCCCGGCACACCTGATCCCATATCCCTTTGGCGTAGTCAAACATGGCTTTTCCAGCTGCTGTCCGCAGGTACGCCGGATCGAACCCGCCGGGGCCCAGACGGAACCGGTCCAGGGCATCTGCATCTTTGAAAATGTGATAGAGCAGGACGCCCCGCTGCCCGAAGCGATGGCCGATCACCGCATCTCCCAGGGCGTCGTCATGGTCATGGTATGTCATGATGGCCGCCGTCAGCCGGTAATAAGGCAGCCCGCGGCCCCGGCAGTACGCATGG
>OMYF01000066.1 GCA_900315205.1 uncultured Acidaminococcus sp. | reverse complement strand
ATGATTAAGGAAGACCTTCTCTCTTGGTTAAGTTTTGTAGCAAAAACTATTTTAAGATGAAGGTCTTTCTTTTTGCAACTTTATAAGGGATTATTCATTTCACCGAGAACTATTTTACACTAAGGAAAAAATGTCAGCATCCGGCATGAAAAAATCCTCCTCACCAGAAGAGAGGAGGATTGCCGGCCGAGCGGGGCAGTATATCCATCACTGCCGGACATGTTGTTTGCTGAATTCACGCACTTCGAACCAGTACCGGACAAAGACAGCGAAGGTGATCAGCATGGCAATGGCAGGCGCCATGATGCCCATAAGGAAAGCGACCTGTGGAATCATCCCGTAGGCATAGATCACTGCCAGGACGGCATACAGCAGCATCAGTGCGCCATCGACGCCGAACCATTCGATGGGCACGTCGTTCTGCATGCTCGGATGGAGGGAATCGTCATAGCGTACGCGGCCAAAATTGTTGCCGATCACATAAGCCACGAAGGAAATCGGCAGTGCAGTCGGCAGGGCATCGACTTTACCGCCCAGAGCCTCGACAGAAATGGGAAAATAATTGAAGTAGATCCAGGACAGGGAACCGATCACCATACCGCAGAGACCGCCCACGTCGGTCTTCTTCTTTTCGTACATCAGTGCGCCCAGGACGGGGACGAAAAGTCCGCACATCGAAAGACTGTTGATGAAGAGGAACGCATCATATACAAGAGGAAAACGGAAGGCTGTGGCAAGACCAACGATGCCGAAAATGACGCAGGTGAGCCGTGTGATATTGATGGCCTGCTTATCAGTCAGAGGATTTTTGCGCAGCGCATTGATGATATCGCGCGTCACGATTTCGCCGCCGATCAGGTAATACGAGTCGATGGTCGAAATGATGGCCCCCATGATGCCAAAGATAAAAAGACCGCGGAGAACGGGAGGCAGACTGGAAAGTACCAGCTGCACATAGGCAACTTCCGGCTGGATTTCCAGAGCGGGATGGAGGGTGCGGATCAGGATGGCCATCATGATCAGGACCATATCAAAGGAGAGCCAGATGGAAAAGCACATCAGCATGGCCCGTTTGCCCGTTTTCGGCGAATTGGCCGCTGTAAAGCGCTGGTAAAAAGACGGGTCCTTATAGACATTGATGCAGATAAGGACAAGGCAGATGGCACGGCCGACCGGCGTACCGCCGAGCGGTGTCAGCATCTGCAGCGCGACCTGGCTGATCACCTGGTCGATGCCGGCAAAACCACCGATATCGAAATAGATCCGGGAATACGCTGCACAGACAGCAGTGATCATCAGGAAAAAGAAAATCATATCCGTCACGGCCACACCCATGAGGCCGCCCAGACAGGTGATGGCAGTCGAAATGATCACGACGGCTGCAGCAACGACGAATTTATTGGCATCCCAGGCTGCCATGCCCACATATCCGGTCGCAGCGATTTCTGCAATCGCCATGCAGGAAATGGCGAGCAGCACGGCCCCGATGATGGATGCGGCCCGGCCATAGTACCGGTTCAGCAGTTCTGAAATGGTCGTATTGACCTTGACAGAAATGCGCGGCGCCACGACAAGCGGCAGCGGGAAACGCACCAGATGGGCACAGATGGACCAGATGCAGAAAGCCGAAACACCCATGGTCGTGGCATAGCCGATGGTCCCGATCGTACCGGAACCCCCGTACCAGGAAGCGACGAGCGTTCCCACTGCCAGCGACCAGGGAATGGACTTATTGGCCTGGAAAAAGCTGTCCATATTTTCCGCAGTCTTGCTGAAATGCTTTCCCACCATGAAAATACCAATGACACATAAAACAGTACCGTAATATTATCAATTGCTGTCAGCATTTGATTTCCCGCCTCTTATATTCCACTGCCGGCGCCGGACCGGCAAGTGCAGAAACCATTTTGTCAGCGGATCAGACATTCCCTGCTTACGGCTGTGGTCTCTGTGGCTGATGGCTGAAAGGATGGATTCCACGGCATTTGAAAAAGCTCCGCACCGCTTCCGTCCATACAGCATCAGCGCCTCACAGCCTTTTATTTTCTCTCTGAAACAGGAAAGTAACTGTCCGTTCCTGAACAGCGTCTGTGAAATGAACGTCCAGCTCTCCTTAAAACTTCAGCCTGCCTGTGACGGCTTCCACCGCCTCGATATATTTTCCTGCCCGGACCTGCGCCGCCGTTTTTTCTATCATTGGTGTCAGCGGGGCATCGTCCGTCAGTTCTGGCACATCCTCCCGCAGCAGAGCATGGACCCTGCCCGTCGCTGACGAAGGGCCGATGCCTTCGTAGCAGTCCAGTGCCTGCCCGTCACAGATGAGTTCGATGGCGATGATGTAGCTGGCCAGTTCCATCAGGTCATACGCCTTTTTGGCAGCATTGTAGCCCATGCTGATGTAATCTTCCTGATTGGCACAGGTCGTCAGGTTGTCGACGACGGCCGGATGGGACAGGATCCGCATTTCTCCCAGGATGCCGGCCGCGGCGTACTGGATCATCATGAGCCCGTCGTTGTACTCGGCATTTTTGTTCAGGAATGCCGGCAGTTCGCTGACAAGACGGTTCAGCAGCCTGTCGATGCGGCTGGCGGACATCTTGCAGAGATCCGTGACGGCAATGGCAAGATAATCCGTGGCCATGCCCAGGTAGGATCCGTCAGCGTTGCATCCCATCAAAGCTTCGGCACCGCCCTTTCCATCCTCGAATACAAGAGGATTGTCGACGGAAGAATTGAGTTCGATGGCCAGTGTATCGAGCCCGTCACGGATCGTTTTTTTGACTGCGCCGTGCAGCTGAGGGATGCAGCGGATGGAAAGTGCGTCCTGCACCCGGTGTCCCCTGTATTTTTTGACAATCGGGCTGTCTGCCAGGATGGCCCGGATGTTGGCAGCCGTCCGTCCCTGGTCCGGATGGGGTCTTGCATCCATGATCCTTTTATCCATCGCCATCAGCGTCCCCTTAAGGACTTCCAGGCTGAAGGCGCCGCTGATATCCGCCGTCAGGGCCAGAGTAACCGCATCATAGAGGGCAAGGGCCGCAAAAGCCGTGACGGAAGTCGTACCCGACACGATGGTGAGGCCTTCCTTGGAGGACAGCACCGCAGGCGCAAGGCCTGCCCGGGCCAGTGCCTCTTTGCCGTCCAGGAGCTCGCCCTGATACCAGGCCTTGCCTTCACCGATGAGCACCATGCCGATATGGGCTTCCAGCGAAATGTAGCCGACGGACCCGTGACCGGGGACGCGCGGCGTCACGCCGCGGTTCAGCATCTGCCGCAGCAGTTCCAGCGTCTCCAGGCGGATGCCCGTATGGCCCGAACCGAAATGGAGCAGCATGACCAGCATCATGGCCCGGACACATTCCTCTTTGACGGGTTCCCCTACGGCACAGGTATGGGCGAGGATATGGTTGTGCTGGATCCGGATCCGGTCCTCTTCGGGAATGAATCTGCGCCAGTTGTCGCCCAAACCTGTCGTAATGCCGTAGATGGCTTCCCCGCCTTTGCTGAATGCATCCACCTGCTCCCGGCAGCGGCGCACCCGCTGCACATATCCGTCAGAAAAAACGACCTGTTGATGATTCCTTGCCACGGCAATCACATCAGAAAGCGTGTTGCTGCCATTGATTGTCACTTGTTCCATAAAATTCCTCCTTTCAGGCTGCTGTGATCTGCGGTGAAGATGACGGAAAAAGGAGCCTCTGTGACGGCGGACCCTGCTCCCCGTCAGTCACAGCAGCTTCCGTCCCATTCCCCGCTCCGCCCACGCAGCCACCTTTCCTTCATGGATCATGCGGCGGAGCCATTCGATATGGGGATAGAGGAACATGTCTTCTTCCAGCGCAGGCACTTCTTTTTTGATTTCTTTCAGCACTGCAGCCGTTGCCGGGCTGCGTTTCAGCTCCTTTTTGACAAAGGGCTGCGCTTCATAAGCAGAAAGAAGTTCTATGGCAAGGATATATTCCAGCTTTTCTGCGATGGTGCAGGATTTTTTAGCGGCATTGTAGCCCATGGCCACATAATCTTCCTGATTGCCGCAGGTCGGCGTATTATCGATCACGGCCGGAGTGGACAGGACCCGCATTTCGTTGAGCAGCCCGGCCTGGGTGTACTGCGGGATCATCAGACCCGAATTGAGACCGGGGTTCCGGATCAGGAACCAGGGATACCCGGACAGGTTCCCGTCGATCATCCGGTTGTTGCGCCGTTCTGACATCTTGGCAAGCATCGTGGCCGCGATGCAGGCCGAATCCATCGCCACGCCGACGTACGCAGAATCGGCATTGCAGGCGGAAATCACTTCTTCATTGCCTTTTTCCGGCCACAGGATCGGATTGTCGCAGCAGGAATTCATTTCAATCTCGACTGTCTTTTTGGCATCACGCAGGGTCTTTTTGGCAGCGCCGTGCAGCTGAGGGATGCAGCGCAGGGAAAGTGCATCCTGGACACGGGTCCCCTTAGATGCTTCGATCACTTCGGAACCTGCAAGCAGGTTGCGGACGTTTTCGGCCGTAGCAGCCTGATCTTCATGCGGGCGTACAGCCATGACACGGGGATCGAAGGCATTCATGACGCCCTGCAGCACTTCCAGCGACATGGCTCCGATCACATCAGCCGTTTTTGCGGCTTTCAGCATGTCATAAAGCCCGATGGCTCCCATGGCGGTCGGTGTCGTCGTACCGGAAACGAGAGCCAGCCCTTCTTTTGACATCAGGGCAAGCGGCGCTAGGCCCGCTTTTTTGAGGGCTTCCGCACCGCTCATCAGCTCCCCTCCGTAATAAGCCCGGCCCAGGCCCATGATGACAAGCGCCATATGGGCTTCGGGGCTCAGATAACCGACACTGCCGCTGCCGGGCGCAAACGGGATCAGGTTGAGGTTCAGGAACTGGCGGTACTGTTCCAGCACCTCAAGACGGACGCCGCTGTACCCCTGCCCCAGATTCTGCAGCACCATCAGCAGCGTGGCGCGGACCTGTTCTTCACTCAGCGGTGCTCCCACGGATGTCGAATGGGACAGGATGATATTTTTCTGCAGCTGTGCGGTCTCTTCTTTACTGATGGCTTTCGTGCAGAGCGCACCAAAGCCGGTGGTGACGCCGTACATCACCTTTTCTTCATCGACCCATTTTTCGACCAGGGCACGGGATGCGTCCACTCGCTTTTTATATTCCGCCGAAAATTCGACCCTGGCATGACCGCGTACCACGGCCATGAAAGTATCCAGGTCAATCGGCCTGCCGAGCCGTACCGTTTTCATCTCATTCCTTCTTTCCAGCACTTTTTCCGCGGAAAAGCCTTCCGGCTTTTCCATTCTTCACAGATTTTCAATATTCTTCAGCAGCACTCCGGACCGGACGATCTTATACGCTTTCTGCACGTCGTCCTGGATGGGACGCAGATGATCCAGCATCGGGATTTCCCTGCGGATGGTATCATAGGCGGTCTGCGTATATTTCCCCAGTTTCACGGGCCCGCGCAGATCCACGGCCTGGGCCGCATAAAGGGCTTCCATCCCCACCAGATAGCGGATGTTGTCGACAAGTTTCAGAGCCTTCGAGACCACAAGGGGCAGATTGCTTGCATGGTCTTCGATGTAACCCTCGATGGCAAAGAAATCGACTGACGAAGGCGTAATGAGGAAACGGTTCTCCGCGTCAAGCGCTGAAAACGCATCTTGCATCTGGGAATACCCGTAAGATTCTCCGTTGCGCGGTGCCAGGAACCTCGTCAGGCCCGTGAAATTGGGATCCGCCATCTTGATCATGCGGTAATTGATGGTCCGGGAGAGATGGCCCAGTGCGATGGCAAGCATCTCGACTGCCACGGCCAGGCTCGTCGTTTCAAAATTCGATGTGACATACAGTTCCTGTGTCTCCGGGATGATGCAGGGATTGTCGGACGGAGAATTGATCTGGACGGCCAGGAACTTTTTGACGACGTCCAGCGCATCCGTCACAGTGCCCGTGATGGTGAACCCGCCGCGGAAACTCAGCGAATCCTGCAGGGCCCTGTGTGCATCGGGTGCATAGAGATAACTCCCCTCCAGGTACCGGCGGCAGCGGGCCGCGCACTGCTGCTGTCCCGGCAGGCCGCGGAGCGCATTCACGTCTTCCCGCATGGCTTCGACATTGCCATTCAGTCCTTCATAGTCCAGACAGTAAATCAGGTCGCTCATTGCGAGGAGATTTTCCGTCTCCCTCACAAGGACAGCCGCTGTCCCTTCGCCCTGCGAATTGGAAAGCATGACGGTATGGGCATCCTTCAGCTGCCAGCGGTACGGCGGGATCCCCTCCCGGGCCATGGCCTCCCCGGCACTCATCACCGTTCCCTGATAGGTAACGTCATTTTCTCCGGCAAAAGCCATGCCGATATGGGTCACCGTCGTAATGTCGGCTTCGCCGACGGACCCCCGCCGCGGCACGCGCGGTGTGATGCCCCGGTTGAGGAAGAGCCTGTACATTTCCACGAGGTCATCGCTTGCGCAGGACGCGCCGATGAGCAGGTTGTTCAGCCGGATGGCCATCATGGCCCGGACTTCCTCGACAGAATTATAAGGACCATATCCCAGGGCGTGACTGTAGATGACCCTTCTGTTTTCCTGTTCGATCTGATTTTCCAGGACGCTCTGATCCTTGTTCCAGCCCACGCCGCGGTTGAATCCGTAGATGGCCTTGCCCTCATGCGCGAGCTTTTCCATCGTCCGGCGTCCCTTTCTGACCCGTTCCATCGCTTCCGCGGCGATTTCCACGGGTGCGCCGTCGTATGCGATCCGGTCCAGATCATCCAAAGTCAGGTCATGTCCATTCAGCACAATCGGTTCCATCATTTCAGCTCCTTTTCAGAAATTCGATCTTTCCTGCATGCGTATCCAGACGGACAATATCCCCATTACGGATCTTCTGATAGAATGCCCGGTCCACCCGGTCGACCATGGGCACACCCATGATGATGGCCGTCGAAACAAGGACCGTATCCGGAGTTTCCACGATAAAGGCCAGGGGCGCTGTCCCATACTTTTCAAGCTGATAGAGGCCATCCATCTGTACGACGGAACTTCCTTTGCCGCCCGGAAAGACGAGGATCTTATCTTTGATGCTGACACCCTCCAGCGCATGGCCGGATTCCGTCACGACTCCGTCCCGGGGTCTCACATGATAAAACAGGATCTGGTCGGATGAGCAGAGGACTTCGCCCGAGACTGCGCCCTGGGCGATTTCCCTGCAGGAATATTCTTCAGTCTTCATCAGCACACTTTCCCCTCCATAGCCCATTCCACGCATATCTCCACGTCCTGGACAGCAAGCGTCACACCGGCGCTCGTCATATAATAAGCAGCCTTCGCAGAATCGGTCACGCCAAGTGTCCCCGACAGGAAATGCCAGCAGTCCGCCTCATCCACACAGGTATGGGGGATCAGTCTCGCACCCCGCTGCGCAAGGCGCGTCAAAAGGCCGGTCCGTGCCGCCTCCGCCACGACTTCTTCCGCTGTCAGGATATAGATCGGGACAGCGGCCGGCCGCGTCAGGAGTGCGTCGACTTTTTCCGTCTGCGCCAGGGTATAATGCGGGCAGCCAAGGACGCAGCAGGAAATCTTCCTGCCCGCCGGCGGCCGGTCCTGTTCCTTCAG
>OMYF01000067.1 GCA_900315205.1 uncultured Acidaminococcus sp. | reverse complement strand
TGGCCCGCAAGTCCATCAAGGCGTATATGGAACATCCTCTTGTGGTGGAAGACAAATCCATCACGACGAAGGGCAAACAGATGCTGGTCCTGCAGGATGCGGATATCGACCTCATCAAGGGAAAGAATGTGCTGCTCGTGGATGATGTCATCAGCACGGGCGGTTCGATGAAGGCACTGGAAGAACTGATGGCAAAGGCCGGCGCCCATATCCTGGGCCGTCAGGCCATCCTGGCCGAAGGGGACTCCATCGGCCGTAAGGATATCACAGTCCTGGCGGATCTGCCGCTCTTCAAGCCGGAGTGACGGACCGGCGCGTGTGATTTCCCAGGACGGGGATGCAGCACGGACCGGGAAGCAGCGGAGACGGGATTTTTCCCGGATCTCTGCGCCGGCGGATGCGAAGCTTGATGACAGGGAGATGTTACGATGCAGAAAGTTACAGAACGATTCCTTTCTTATATCAAAACCGATACGACTTCCGTGGATGATGCCGAGAGCTATCCTTCCAGTCCCAGTCAGCTGAATCTGGGACGGCAGCTTGCGGCCGAGCTCGAGGCACTGGGCCTTCAGGATGTGGAGCAGGATGCCCACGGGTATGTCACTGCCACAGTGCCCGCCACAGTGGGCGGCGCACCGGTCATCGGGCTCATCAGCCATCTCGACACGAGCAACGCGGTCGCCGGAGGCCCGATCCATCCGCAGTTCGTGGATTATGAAGGCGGCAGTCTCGTCCTGAACCGGGAGGCCGGGATCGTCATGACGCCGGAGGCATTCCCGGATCTTGCGGCGCTGAAGGGAAAACGGCTCATCGTGACGGACGGGACGACCCTTCTCGGGGCGGACGACAAAGCCGGTGTCGCGGAAATCATGACGCTGGCGGAACGGCTCATGGCCCCGGGGGCGCCCCGGCACGGCAAAATCAGGATCGCTTTCACGCCCGATGAGGAAGTGGGTGCCGGCACGAAATATTTCGATGTGGCGAAATTCGGCGCCGATATCGCCTATACCGTGGACGGCGGGGCTCTGGGAGAACTGGAATACGAAACATTCAACGCGGCAGTCGCGGCGGTCACCATACACGGCGTCAGCGTCCATACGGGCAGCGCGAAGGGAAAGATGGTCAATGCGGCGGCCATCGCCTGCGAGTTCCAGAACATGCTGCCCGAACGGCAGCAGCCCGTCTATACGGAGGGTTATGAGGGATTCTACCATCTCGACTCCATCCGGGGCGGGGTGGAACACTGCGAGATGCGGTATCTGCTGCGCGAGCACGACGCGGCGAAATTCCAGGCCGAGAAGGACACCATCGCGAAGATTGCTGACACGCTGAACCGGAAATGGGGCAGCGGCACTGTCACCATTTCCGTCAAAGACCAGTACTACAACATGCGGCCCGTCATCGAAAAACATATGGAACTTGTGGAAGCCGCCCGGAAAGCATTCGAAGACTGCGGCGTGCCGGTCCGGATCCAGCCCATTCGCGGCGGGACGGACGGTGCCGTCCTGAGTTTCCGGGGCCTGCCCTGTCCGAATCTTTCGACGGGGGGCTATCTGTTCCACAGCCGCTTTGAACTGATTCCGGAGGATTCGCTGGAAACGATGGTGGATGTCCTGGAAAAGCTCGTCTGCCGGCTGAGCGGATGCTGAAGCAGGTATCCCTGCCGGCACAGGTTTGCACTTGCCCGCGGGCAGGGCGGAGCCTTCCGGATGGTTTGACAGGAACGTTTTTTTGTGGTAGACTTGCGTCAACAACTTGACTGGTATTGCGATGAAGAGAAGAGTACATGGAAGGACGCGGCACAGAGAGCTCCCGCAGGGTGAAAGGGAGCGCGGAGAATTCCATGGAAGATGGCCTCTGAGCTGACAGGTCGAATCGTTAGACCGTCCGGGCGCACCCGTTACAGTGCTGGGGTATCAGAAGTCCTGCTTCTTGTACCTGAAGAGGCCCGGCCTGTGAGGACCGGGTAAAATTGGGTGGTATCACGGTACTTCCGTCCCTTTGCGGGACGGAAGTTTTTTTATGGCAGCAGATTTCCGCGGCGGCCGGAAAAGTTGATCTGACAAAAAGGAGCTGGAGCGATGAAAATCAAAGAATTGGTCGAGAGTCCGAAAGTGACTGTTTCCTGCGAGGTGTTTCCGCCAAAAAAAGGGACGGAACTGGCAAATGCCTGCCAAATCGTGCGCACCATCGCCAGGAATGGCGTGGATTATATGAGCGTGACTTACGGTGCCGGCGGTACGGCGGTCGGCAAGAGCCTTGCCATCGCGGCGGAGATCGAACGCAGCGGTGTACCCGCCCTGGCGCATCTGACCTGTGTCGGAGCAAAGAATCAGGCCATAGAGGAACAGCTGGACCGGCTGAAAGCGGAGCACATCGACAATATCCTTGCCCTGCGCGGTGATCTGCCCCAGGGAATGGCGGCAATGCCGGACAGCGATTTCACTCATGCCAGTGATCTGGTGAAGAAGATCAAAAGCTACGGAGATTTCTGCGTCGGCGGCACGGCGTATCCGGAGGGGCATCCGGAGGCTGCCAGCCTCGATGAGGACCTGGAACACACAAAGTATAAAGTTGCCTGCGGCTGTGATTTCCTGGTGACCCAGATGTTCTTTGACAACAGTATGTTCTATAATTTCATGTGCCGGCTCCTGGCCAAGGGCATCCGTGTCCCGGTGGTGGCCGGTATCATGCCGATCACGAACATCCGGCAAGTGGAGAAGATCTTCACGCTCAGCGGGACGCCCATCCCGTCCAAGCTGAGGGCGATGGTGGAGCGGTTCGCCGATCATCCGGAAGCACTGCGCCAGGCCGGGATGGCATATGCGATCGGGCAGATCATGGACCTGATCGCCAACGGGTTCAATCATATCCATGTCTATACGATGAATAAACCGGAAGTCATCGGGGGCATCCGCGGCGCACTTTCGGAAATCATCAAGCTTTGATGCGGAGGTGGCGCGATGAGTTCGGTAGTGGTGCCGTTCGATGAAAGCGAAGCGCTCCGCTATTTCGGAGCCCGGAAGGATGACCGCGGCGCTGCCGTCCTGGTGGACAGGGCTTTCATCATGCTCCGGAACGAGCTCCAGCCCCGGAGCGTGCTGCAGCAGTGGAACTGCAGGGTCATCCCGGGGACCCCGGAGCGCAAGGGACGCGTCGAACTGGCTGACGGGACTGTATTCATCAGTTCCGGCCTCGCAAGGCATCTGCAGGGCTGTGACAGGCTGCTGCTTTTCGGCGCTACACTGGGGAGCCGGGTCGATACGGCAGTCCGCCGCATCAGTCTTGGCAGCATTGCCGAAGGGGCCGCGGCCCAGGCTGTGGCAGCCGCTCTGATCGAAAGTTATCTGGATGAACAGGAAGTCCAGTGGAAAAAAGCCCTGCCGGTGCAGTGGCGGTACCGCAGCCGTTTTTCCCCGGGGTACGGGGACTGGGACCTGACGGAGCAGAAGAAGATCTTCCGGCTCCTGGACTGTGCCAAAACCATCGGCCTCACGCTGACGGAGGGCGGGCTCATGGCACCCACCAAGAGTGTCACGGCAGTCATCGGCATCGACCGGTCCGGCCGGGACACGGGCAAAGCAGAGGACGGATGCGGCAGCACGAAACCTGCCTGCGCGGCCTGCGGCAAACGGGACTGTCCTTACCGGGAGGCAAGCGGCAGGTAAGCAGAGATTTACCAAGGAGGAATCATGGATTTTACAGAGGCATTGCATACAAGACGGCTGTTCTGCGACGGGGCCACCGGCACGATGCTGCAGCAGCTCGGACTGAAACCGGGGGAGCTGCCGGAGCTCTGGAACCTGTCCCATCCTGAAAAAGTCCGGGCTGTCCACCGGGCTTATATCCACGCCGGCGCGGATATGGTCAAAAGCAATACGTTCGGGGCCAATGCCCTGAAATACGGCGCGGCCCATCACCAGCCCGAAGTAGAGGAACTGGTGCGCATCGGTGTGGAAAACGCCCGGGCTGCTTTCACCGAAGAAGGGCGGGAAGGCTTCGTCGGACTCAACCTCGGGCCCACGGGGAAGCTGCTGCAGCCCTTTGGCGACCTGCCTTTTGAAGAAGCCGTGTCGCTCTATGCTCAGGAAGTACGGGCGGGCGCGGCTGCCGGTGCGGACTTCATCCTGATCGAGACGATGAGCGACAGCTATGAGGCCAAGGCAGCCATCCTGGCAGCAAAGGAAAACAGCGATCTGCCCATCGTCTGTACCTTTACCTTTGATCAGGACGGCAAGCTGCTGAACGGGGCCGATGTGACGACGGCTCTCGTCATGGCGGAGGCCCTGGGGGCTGCCGCTGTGGGCTTTAACTGCGGACAGGGCCCGGATACGCTGGTCAAACTGATCCCTCAGGCACTGAAGGCAGTCAATATCCCGCTCATTGCGAACCCGAACGCGGGGCTGCCCGTCCAGGAAAACGGCAGGACTGTCTATCATCTGACGCCGGAAGCCTATGTGGATTACATGATCCCCTTTGCCCGGGCCGGTGTTTCGATCCTCGGCGGCTGCTGCGGCACGACACCGAAACATATCGAAGCGATGATCCGGGCGTGCCGGGATATCCCTCTGCCGCCTCCCCGCACCGGTGCACCCTGCGCCATTGCAGGCTACGGGAGCGCGGTCGGTTTCGAGGACATGCCCGTGATCATCGGAGAACGGATCAACCCTACGGGCAAACCGCGGCTCAAAGCAGCCCTGAAAGCACAGAATCTGGATTATGTGTGCCAGCTTGCCCTGGAACAGCTCGATAAGGGAGCCCAGGTCCTTGACGTCAATGTCGGTGTGCCGGGAGTGGACGAGCCGGCTCTCATTGCAAAGACGGTCCAGACCCTCCAGTCCATCACTTCCGTACCGCTCCAGATCGATACGTCCAATATCGAGGCCATGGAACGGGCCCTGCGCATCTATAACGGCAGGCCGCTGCTCAACTCGGTGAACGGCAAGGCGGAGAATCTTGCGCAGGTGCTGCCCCTGGCCAAAAAATACGGCGCGGCCCTGGTGGGCCTCTGCCTGGATGAGAACGGGATCGCGGAAACCGCGGAAGGCCGCCTTTCCGTGGCGGACAAAATCGTGGCGGAAGCTGGAAAAGCAGGCATCGAGAAACGGGCTCTCTTCATCGATCCGCTTGCCCTGACGATCAGCACGGGCCGGGACAATGCACTGATCGACCTTGCGGTGATCCGCCGCCTGAAAGCCCGGGACATCAAGACCATCATGGGCGTTTCCAATATTTCCTTCGGCCTGCCGAGCCGGGACGCGGTCAACAGCGCTTTCTTCGCCCTTGCCATGGACGCGGGGCTCGCCGCGGGCATCATCAATCCCAACAGCGGCCCCATGATGCAGGCCTATATCGCCTATGGGGCGCTGAGCGGCAGGGATGAGGGCTGCAAGCGGTACGTGGAATATTTTGCCGACGCGCCGCAGACGGTCCAGGAATCCCACTCACGGAGCAGCGCAAAACCGGCGGCCGGGGCGCAGCAGGATTATCCGCTGGATGAAGCTGTCATCAGAGGTCTTCCGGGCCAGGTGGAAAAGGATGTCCGGGCGCTCCTTGACGCGGGGAAACCGGCGCTCGACATCATCAATGAATTCATGATCCCGGCACTCAATGTGGTCGGGGAGCGGTTCGAACAGAAAAAGCTGTTCCTGCCGCAGCTCCTCGTCAGTGCCGATGCGGCCAAGGCGGGCTTTGAGATCCTGAAACAGGCCATCGCCACCGGGACGGAAACGGAAAAAGGCGAACCCATCATCATCTGCACCGTCAAAGGGGATATCCATGACATCGGCAAGAATATCGTCAAAGTCCTGCTGGAGAATTACGGGTATCAGGTGATCGATCTGGGGCGGGATGTGCCGCCCGAGGCAGTGGTGAAGGCGGCGCAGCAGTATGATGCCCGCATCGTGGGGCTCAGCGCGCTGATGACGACGACCGTTCCCGCCATGGAGGAAACGATCCGTCAGCTGCGGCAGGCGGTGCCGGGCTGCCGGGTCATCGTGGGCGGCGCGGTCCTGACCGAGGAATACGCCCGCACCATCGGAGCCGACTATTATGCGGCCAACGCAGTGGAGACCGTCAGCTATGCCAAACAGGTCTTTGGCAGTGCGGACGGAAAAGCAGATACGCAGGCCTGAGCACGGCTGCTGAAAAAGCCCTGTGACAGAAAGCAGCGGAAGGATGGATTTCCATTCTTTTCCGCCGTTCTGCCGCAGGGCTTTTGGCTTTGAGACGCGCCGGCACAGGGAGATGCCGTCCGGCGGAGTTCCCCGCCGGCACTTTTTCACTCCAGGACATGGCCGGCCAGGAGGCGCTGCAGCTCAAAACAGTCGACGCCGGCCGCAAAGTCAAGCACCAGGGGATCCTGATCCCCCGTCAAATACACGCAGAGCGTGGCGTCCAGGTCGAAATGACCGGCAGTTTCGATGCTGTAGTGGGAGATGCTGCGGTACGGGATGGAATGGTAGTCCGTCTTTTTCCCGGTCACGCCCTGGACGTTGACGAGGATGAGCCGTTTGTCCGTAAAAATCAAAAGGTCGCGGATCAGGCGGTACGCCTGTTCCATCCGTTCTCCGGGAAGCAGCAGTTTTGCCCCGATATCCTCCAGAGAAGCCGGGTCGATCCGGGTGGCATTTCCCAGGATTCCGTGTAAAAGTCCCATGACAGTCCTTCTTTCCGGAAACGCAAAGTGGTTTCCTTATATAATGATGACCATTATATCATGGCAGCGGCACGGCGCAAACGGACCTGAAGCAGAAAGGCGCGGACTTAGTGTGAAACAGTTCCCGGTGAAATGAATGATGCCTTATAAAGCTGCAAAAAAGAAGACCTTCATCTTAAAATAGTTTTTACCACAAAACTTTACAAAGAGAGAAGATCTTCTTTAACCATGATTTTAGCAAAGTTATTCGGTTTAATAAAGGATTGTCAGGATTTTTTGACGCTGGAACAGGAACTCATGTGCCTTGTGGCAGCCGAAGGCTGCCGTCAATATGCCAAAATCCTCGAAGCCAGTGACGCTGAGCTGGTAAAGGAGCTGCC
>OMYF01000069.1 GCA_900315205.1 uncultured Acidaminococcus sp. | reverse complement strand
ACAATTCACTAATGTAATTGTAACATCAGGATATTCTGATTAAAAAAATCTGTTTGAGTAAGGCTAAAATCTTACTCACAAAAATATTATACGAGGAGAGATTTTCATGATAGCAAAACGCATCACTTTGACCGCCGCGCTCCTTACGGGTCTCTTTCTGACCTCGCTGCCCGCGGCTCCCCGTGTTTCTGCCATGGCCGGCAATGTGGAGGTCCAGACAGAATATCTGCAGCACCGCGCCTTTCCAGACCGCCATATCGATGACGTGAATATCCATGTCTTCCAGAAAGCCCACGAACAGGCCGGATTCACCTTTCACCGCGGCTTTACGGTGACACGGGCCCACGGTTTCACCACAGAAGACGCTGTGTACCGCAAGAGCAACGCCTGGGGCATCGGTCCGGCTGTAATGGTTCGGTACGAACGGCCTCTTTCGGGAAAGCTCACCTGGGACGTGGAGGGGAGCGGATCCCTCCTCGTCTACAGCAAATCCTTCCCGGCGCAGGGAAGGCCTTTCGGCTTCATGTGGCGCATCGGGCCGCGGCTCAATTACCATTATACGAAGGACAATTCGGCAAGCCTGGGATATATTTTCAGCCACAGCTCCAACGGATTCAGCACGGACAATCCGGGACACAACTCCATCGGGTTCTCCCTCGGCTTCGACCATAAGTTTTAACCAGCTTACTGACAGTGTTTCCCGCAGGGATGGGACGGGAACAGAAAAGCGGAGGTGCGGCATTGGATACCATTACAATCGTCAGGAAAAGCATCCTTGATCTGGATGTGGAATGCATCGTCAATGCGGCCAATGAGTATCTGCAGGCCGGCAGCAGGGTCTGCGGCGCCATCTTTGCCGCGGCGGGAAGAACGGAGCTCCAGGCTGCGTGCGACGCCATCGGTCACTGTACCACGGGTGAAGCCGTCATTACACCGGGATTCCGTCTCAAAGCCGGATTTGTGATCCATACGCCGGGGCCGGTCTGGCAGGGAGGGCGGGCCCGGGAGAAAGAGCTTCTGTACTCCTGTTATCAGTCCGCGCTGGCACTTGCCATGCTGCACGGGATCCATACCATCGCCTTCCCGCTGATCTCTGCCGGAATTTTCGGCATGCCCGTCGAAACCGCTTGGCAGGTTGCTCTCGAAAGCTGCCGTGATTTTCTGGAGAAGCATCCGGATGCGGATCTGCATGTGACGTTCGCCGTCCTCGATCCTGTCATCGAAAAAAAGGGGAAGGAGTGCCTGAGCGCCCTTGCAGGGTCCCATGCAGAACGCTGAAAGCTGCTTTGCTGAGCAAGTACAAGACAACCGCCCCGGACTCATTCGCATATGCTGTGCACCCTCTTTGCCGCTCGCGGCGGGGAGGGCTTTTTCATGACCGAAAGCCATGCCCGATACCGCTTAAAAACGGTGCAGTTCCGGTGCTCCTTTTGCGGGGCCGGGAAGAACCTTTCCATTATAATACTTCCGGCAGCACGGAAG
Organism: uncultured Acidaminococcus sp.; assembly: GCA_900315205.1. Taxonomy (GTDB): domain Bacteria; phylum Bacillota; class Negativicutes; order Acidaminococcales; family Acidaminococcaceae; genus Acidaminococcus. Next base: position 5,374 of record OMYF01000069.1, on the reverse strand, counting down.
CCCTGATTCAGCAAAATACTAGTAGTTTAGTAGTATTTCTTGTATCTGACGGACGGTTTATGCTACAATAGCGGCAGTATCACGCAGGGGACCACGGAGGCTGCGGCCGCATTTCTGCTGCGTCTTTTGGTGCCCCGTTCCCGATTCCCAGCAAAGCAAAGGAGCTTTACACCGATGAAACAGCCCTTATCCATCCATCCAGCAGAAACACCTTCTTCATCGCCGGCACTGACTGCCCTGCGGCCTGCCTTCATCACGTCCATCCCCATCATGGCGGGCTTTCTGTTCATTGCCCTCGCCTACGGTTTTTATATGCAGCGCATCGGTTTTTCCTTTCTGTACCCGATGACGATGGCCATGACGATCTACGGCGGATCCCTTGAATTTGTTACGGCTTCCATGCTGCTGTCGCCCTTTGCGCCTCTGCAGTGCTTCCTCATGGCCTTCATGATCCAGGCACGCCACCTTTTTTACGGTATTGCCATGCTTGACAGGTACAAGGGGACGGGCTGGAAGAAATTCTTCCTGATCTTTTTCATGTGCGACGAAACATTTTCCCTGATCTATACGACACCCGTGCCGGAGGGCGTGGACCGCAAATGGTTCATGCTCTGGATTTCGTTCCTCGATTATCTGTACTGGGTCGTCGGCGCGGCCCTGGGCGGTCTTTTCGGTGCCCTCATCCCCTTTGAGCTGAAGGGCATCGAGTTTGTCATGACGGCCATGTTCGTTTCCGTCTTCCTGGAGCAGTATCTCAAGGATACGCAGAAGATTTCCGGCCTCATCGGCTTTGCCGTATCCATCGTATGCCTCGTCGTTTTCGGTCCCAACTCATTCATCATCCCGACCATGGCGGGCATCCTCATTTTTGTGACGCTTTTGCGCAAACAGCTTGAAAGGGCAGGAGGTGCGGCAGAATGACATTCCTGGAACAAGTGCTGACGATCGGAGTCTGTGCGGCAGCAACCATGCTGACCCGTTTCCTGCCATTTCTCGTCTTTTCGTCGAAAAAGCCCACGCCGCCCTATATCCGGTTCCTGGGAAAGGTGCTTCCGTCCGCTGTCTTTGCCATGCTTGTGATCTACTGCGTGCGCAATGTCAGTTTCCTGACGGGGAGCCACGGGATCCCCGAACTGATCGGCATCGCCGTGACGGCGGCGCTCCATGTGTGGAAGCGGAACATGCTGCTGTCGATCTTTGGCGGCACTGCCCTGTACATGGTGCTGGTCCACTGAAAAGCAAAATCTTTATAACCACTTAAAAGGTCCGGTACACGTGCGGAGAACCTGATTTTTCCGCAGCGTCCCGGACCTTTCTTTTTACTGTCCTTTACGCTTTCCCGTAAAAACGGAAAATGTTGTCATTCCAACATCATCTGCGCCCGCAAAGAGGTAGAATAGGATCAGAGAAAGGAGGCGGGGAGCATGAAAGAATCCGCTGGAAAGATTTTCAGCCTGGCCGGGGAGAATCCTCCCGTGCCCGGCTGCACGACGTCAGAGAGCCTGGCAGAGGGCGCGGTCACACTGTTTTCCGTGGCTGCCGGCACGAACATCAGCGCGGAAGCCTATGCCAGTCCCAGGCTGCTCTTCGTCCTTGCAGGGAGGCTCCGGGTCAGCGTCCCCGGTACCGCTTCCTGGCAGGCCGGTCCGGAGGAGACGCTGCTGCTGCCGCCGTCCTGCCTTGTGGGCGTAGCAGCGGAAGAAGATACGGTTTATTTTGAAATCATACAGAAGGAGCTGATCAGCATGAAAGTGGATGCTGGAAAAGTCATGAAACTGGGGGAGCTGGTCCCTTATCAGGCAAACAAGATCATCAGCCGGGACATCATCGATGATGCCGGACTGAAGCTTGCTGTAATGAGCTTTGCCGCCGGGACGGGCCTGTCGGAGCATGCCGCGCCGGGCGAGGCACTGATTTTCGCCCTCGACGGAGAAGCGGTGATCGGGTATGAAGGCAAGGAGCACATAATCCATGCCGGCGAGAATTTCAAATTCGACAAACTCGGCAGGCATTATGTCCGCGCTGACAAACCTTTCAAGATGGCTCTGCTGCTGACGCTGGAACCGGGAGAACCGGCAGCGTTCGAGTAACGGGCATAAAATGGCCCTCGGTCCGGTTTTGCACTGGATTGGGGGCTGTTTTTGTCTGGCTGGCAGCGTCAGCTCTGCCGGCGCGCTGGGAGAGGATCTTACTGATTGACGAGATCCAGTCTCCGGAGCATTTCCATATCTTCTTTGATGGTCGTACCGGATGTGGTCAGCATATTGCCGGTGATGGAGGCGGAAGCTCCGCTCAGGAAGGCGTTTTCACCATTTTTCGGCAGCAGCTTGCGGCCCGCGGCAAGACGGATATTGGCGGTCGGGTTGATGAAGCGGAAGAGGGCGATGGTCCGCATGATTTCATCCCCGGAAAGGGGCGCCCTGCCTTCGAGTCCCGTGCCCGGGATGGCCATCAGGGCATTGATGGGAATGGATTCGATGCCGAGTCCCTGCAGGGTGAAAGCCATATTGATCCGGTCTTCCCAGGTCTCTCCCATGCCGATGATGCCGCCCGAGCAGACGCAGAAGCCTTCTGCCTGGGCCGCTTTGATCGTCCGGATCCGGTCATCGAACGTATGGGACGTGCAGATCTGCGGGAAGAAGCGGCGTGAAGTCTCGATATTGTGATGGTAGCTTGTGACGCCGGCCGCATGGAGGCGGTGCAGCTGCTCCCGGGACAGGATGCCGTGGGAGGCGCACAGGTCGATGGTCAGTTCCTTTTTCATGCGGCTGTAGGCAGCAAGGGCTTTCTCGAAATCCTCTCCCACAAGGGCCCGGCCGCTTGTTACGATGGCAAAACGGTTGGCACCGGCTTCCTGGTTGGCGCGGGCATTGGCGATGATCGTTTCCTGATCGAGGAAACCGTACTCCTCGCATCCCGTGTGATGGCACGCTGCCTGGGCGCAGTATTTGCAGTTTTCACTGCAGCGGCCGCTGCGACCGTTGATAATGGTGCAGAAATCGATGTGGTTTCCGCAGAAATGACGCTGCAGCTGACCGGCGCCTTCTTCGAGGGCGGGCAGGGGACAGGTCAGCATGGACTGGACGAAGGGATCTTCCCTGGTCAGACGGTATCCTCCGCAGATGCGGCGGACCATATCAGAAATTGCTTCCATAATGATGGCTCCTTTGCATAGCATTACTTCCAAAGTATAAAAGAAAATCATCAGCAATGTCAACGAATGGCGATTAAAGGTTAACAATACGTGTATCATCTGCAGCATGTTTTTGCGTTCTTTCAGTGCGCGTTGGGACGCAAAAAGAATCATGAAAATACACGGAAAATCAGAAATTCGAATAAAAATGCATAAATCCACGGAAAAACTGCAAAAAATTTTCTTTTTTCTCACAGAATCTATACTACGCAAAGGCCCTGCCGTGTTATAATGTTGGCGATACAATCTAAGGACAAGACAGGCTGCCTGACTGCAGCAGTGATTTTTGCCGTGATGGATCAAAGTACTTAAGAAATGAGGGGTATGATATGGTAAAAGTATTTATTGATGGATCTCAGGGAACAACCGGTCTCCGTCTCCGCGACAGACTGCAGGAACGGGACGATATCGAACTGCTGGATATTGCAGAAGAAAAAAGAAAGAGTGTGGAAGCCCGCCTGGAGATGGTCAATCAGGCCGATGTGGCCTTCCTGTGCCTGCCGGATGCGGCATCCCGCGAACTCATCGCTGCCGCCAAAGACAGTGACACGACCATCCTCGATACGTCCACGGCGTTCCGCTGCGATGATTCCTTTGCGTATGGTTTCCCTGAACTGGGACCGTCCTTCCTGGAAAATGTCAGGACGAACCATCGGATCAGTGTACCCGGCTGCCATGCCAGCGGTTCCATCGCCGTGCTGATGCCGCTTGTGAAGAACGGTCTCATCGCACCGGATGAAGTCTATACGATCACGTCGCTCACCGGGTATTCCGGCGGCGGCAAGAAGATGATCGCCGAATATGAGAACCCCCATGATCCCGAAGTCGATGCACCGCGGATCTATGCCGTCGGCCAGAAGCACAAACATCTGCCGGAAATCAAAAAATATACGGGACTGACAAAACTGCCCGTGTTCCTTCCCATTGTAGCGCCTTATTATTCCGGGATGCTCGTAACCGTGGGCTTTGAGAACAAAAAGGGCATTTCTCTCAAAGAACTGCGTGAGCTCTATCGTGATACCTACAGCCTGACGCCGTTCATCCGGGTCAGCATGGATGAGGAGCAGCCGAAGATGCTGGGCTCCAATACGCTTGCCGGCAAAGACAGCATGAATATCATCGTCTGCGGCAATGAAGAACGCATCACCGTTTCTTCCCAGTTCGACAACCTGGGCAAGGGCGCCAGCGGCGCTGCCATCGAGTGCTTCAACTTTGCCATCGGTGTCGATCCGACGACGGGCCTTTCTCTCTGATCATGTACAAAATGACATCTGGGAAAATAATTAATAAAAATTATTATTTAATACTTGCGTTTTAAAACTTATATGCTATAATAAGGATGTAAGCGAAAATAATTACTAAATAAGATTCCTTCTAAAAATAGGAGAGGAAGGGATCGCTCAAGTAAAGGGAGGTCTTTTATAATGAAAAAGTTCATCTGCTCTGTGTGTGGTTATGTGTATGAAGGTACCGAAGCTCCTGAAAAGTGCCCTCAGTGCGGCGCTCCGAAAGATAAGTTCACCGAAATGGCGGAAGGCAAGAAGGAATACGTCGACGAACACGTCATCGGCGTTGCCAAGGGTGTGGATGAAAGAGTCCTGGAAGGCCTGCGTCAGAACTTCACTGGCGAATGCACCGAAGTCGGCATGTACCTGGCCATGGCCCGTGCAGCCTATCGGGAAGGCTATGCTGAAGTAGGCATGTACTACGAAAAGGCCGCCCATGAAGAAGCTGAGCATGCTGCCAAGTTTGCTGAACTGCTGGGCGAAGTCGTTTCCCCGAGCACCAAGAAGAACCTGGAAATGAGAGCCGCTGCTGAACAGGGTGCCTGCGCCGGCAAGAAGGAAATCGCTACGCTGGCTAAACAGCTCGGCTACGATGCAATCCATGATACGGTCCATGAAATGGCTAAGGATGAAGCTCGTCACGGCCGTGCCTTCGATGGTCTGCTTGCCAGATACTTCGGCAAATAATTCCATAAAGAGAGAACAGCGGAGCTGTGAAAAGTGAGCAATCATTTTTCACAGCTCGCTTTTTATATCGGGAAGGAGAGCTGTACTGGCATTACAGCACCATAGCGCCGGGATTGTCAAGAATTTTGTGTTTTTAGTTTAGCTCATCATATTTTGCTATGAGCTTTCCCATTCGTTCATCAATCAATAGTTGGTTTCTAACATCTGA
>OMYF01000071.1 GCA_900315205.1 uncultured Acidaminococcus sp. | reverse complement strand
GCCGAAGAGTGCGCCCTGCTTGCCCGCAGCTTCACAGTTCGGGGAGCCGTAGCGGTGGGAATCCTCAGCCGTGATGGCGATGCATTTGCTCTTCAGGAGGGCCTGGACTTCCTCCGGATGGGCCGCCGGATGGATGCACGTAAAGACAATCTGGTTCTCGCGGAGCAGATCGTATTCACAGGGTTCGAATTCCTTGACTTTGGCTACGAAATCGCAGTTTGCATAGATTTCTTCTTTCGTATCGTAGAATTTTGCCCCTTCTGCCGCATAGGCCTCATCAGCAAAACCGGCTTTTTCACCGGCGCCGTGCTGGACATAGACCTCATTGCCGTCCTGGATCAGGGTGGCAACTTCGGCCGGCGTGGCAATCACGCGGTATTCCCCGTCTTTGATGTCCTTCAAGATCCCAAACTTCATAAAAACTCCTCCTTATGGTATGTCGAACTCGTGTGACCCGTGGTAAACAAAAAAAGCATCCCCGTTCATCGTAACCGGGCATGCCAAATGCTGGATACATGAAACTCCGAAATTTGCCGGGAATACGGAAGCGAACCAGCCTGTCCCGAATTCTCAAAAGCCGATCGATCACAGGATCCAAAGATTCATTTACCTGAAAGATCATCACATCGTTATTATTATAACTGTTGCAGGGATATAATCAATAAGAAAGTGAAAAGTCCGCATAACGGAAAGGAATGGTCCTGACTGCTGAAAGACGGTCCATTTTGGGAAATTCCCGCTGAAAATATCTGTTTTTCATACTGCAGAGAAGGAAAAATGTGATTTTGCGGTGCCGCCCGTTTCCTTTTTCCTTTTGTCTCAAAAAATGTCCACGCCGGACAGACTCAGGAAAAACAGGGGCTGTGATGCTGCGGTCAGCCGTCAGCATCCAGCCGCGGTCTGCGGTCTGCGGTCTGCGGATTGCGGGGCTGAGATGCTGTGCGGCCGGAAAAGGCAGAGATCTCCCTCCGTTGCCGCGGAAGCCATTCCTGCAGCCGATCCTCAGCCCGTAAGCAAAAAGGAGCTGTGAAAATGATTGCTCATTTTTCACAGCTCCATAAGCGGCAGCCAGCTGCAGATACCAGCCGCACAAAGTATCGATTTCCGTTGCACCGATCCTGACAGGAAGCATTCCCGGATCTGCGCCTGCACGGTCACTCAGTTCAGTTCTGCAAACCCTTTGAAGCCCAGGCCGAATACTTCAGAAGCCTCGGTGACGATGACGAATGCCTTGTCATCGCTTTCTTCGATAATGCTTTTCAGCGTACTGAATTCAGAACGCCTTACGACACAGACGACGATGGAAAGGTCCTGGTCGGAATAGGCCCCCTTGCCGTCCATGATCGTCGCCGATCTTTCCAGATCTTCGATGATATGCCGCGTAATGGCTTCCGGGGCTTTGGTGATGATGGACACCTGGGTGCCGGCATCATAGCCATAGAGGATGGCATCGATGACTTTTGTTTCGGCATAAAGCGAAGCCATGCCAAAAAGTCCGGCGTCGACATCGTGGAAGACAAAAATGGAAAAAGTCAGGATGATGCCGTCGAGGATCAGCAGCGCCCGCCCGATGGAGATGTCCGGACGCTTCTTCTGCAGCAGATAGCCTGCGATATCCGTACCGCCTGTACTGCAGCCGGCCAGGAAGATCAGGGCCATGCCGATCCCGATCAGGATGCCGCCGTAAAGGCTCCCGAAAAGCCGGCTGCCTTCATACAGAGGCAGATTCGGAGTGATGATATAGTCCAGGATGAAGGAGCAGACAAAGCAGGCCGCCGCGGTTTTCACAGCAAAACGCCGGCTCAGGTATTTCCAGGCAAGGATCAGCAGCGGGATATTGATGGTGAATGTCATGGCCCCCACGGGCAGCCCGGTCAGGTAATTCAGCATCAGGGCGATGCCCACAGCACCGCCGGGAGCGATATTGGCAGGTGTGACAAAGCAGGCCGCACCGACACTGTAGATCAGGGCTCCCAGCAGCAGAAGCAGAACGTTTCTGATTTTTTCATTTTTCGTTAGATTTCTCATGACAATCCCCCTATCCAGCCCCGGGCTGATGGCAGGGCGGGATTATCCCATCAGTCCAGCGTGATCTGATATTTTTTTATTTTGCGCTGCAGCGTTTGTCTCGGGATACCCAGGAGTTCCGCTGCCCTGACGATTTTTCCTCCAGCCTGACGGAAGGCTCCTGTGATGAGTTCCCTTTCATAAGCCGCCAGAGCATCCGGCAGCGTCCGCTCACGGGTACCTCCTGTTCCGTGGCTTTCTGCTGCCTTTTCAGCTGACGCAAGGGACGGCAGTTCACCGAGTGCCTGCCCGGCGGAGGGACTGAACTTGTCCTCCACGTCTTTGAGGCACAGCGTATTGCAGTTGCTGCTCACCATGCTCATGCCGTAGACGATCATTTTTTCCAGTTCCCGCACATTCCCCGGCCACTCATAAGCGGCAAAGGCCTGCAGCAGGTCACGCGAAACATATTCCACATGCTTTTTGAATACGGCATTATATTTTGCCACATAGTATTTCACAAAGGATGCAATATCCTTGCGGCGCTGACGCAGCGGCGGAATGGAAATGGACATCATGCTGAGGCGGTAATAGATATCCTCCCGCAGACGGCCTTCCGAAATCGCCGTAAGCGGGCTGACGTTCGTCGCCGCAATGATCTTGACATTTACATGTTTGACTTCTTTGGAACCGAGGCTCCGGAAGGTCCCGTCCTGCAGCACGCGGAGCAGCTTGGCCTGCAGCTGCAGGGGCATCGAGTTGATTTCATCGAGGAACAGTGTGCCGCCGTCAGCCAGCTCGAAGAGTCCCTTCCTTTCGATGGCATCGGTAAAAGCCCCTCTGGCCGTCCCAAAGAGCAGGCTTTCCAGCAGAGTATCGGGAATGGCCGCACAGTTCTGGGCAATGAACGGCCGGTTCCGGCGGGCACTTACATTGTGGATGGCCTGGGCAAAGACTTCCTTTCCCGTACCGGTTTCCCCATAGATCAGTACGGGCAGGTCGCAGCCTGCCACGATCGGGATATATGATTTGGCCCGCTTCATGTTTTCATCCACGGCGATGATATCCGCCAGTTTGAAATTGGCGGAGCTTGTGGCATGCAGTTTATCCACCCCGCTGACAGGCACGGCGGACGATTTCAGTTCGATCGGTTCCGAGCTTTTGCCGCCTTCTTCCGCGTCGTTTTCCTGGGTCGACAGATCGATGGCTCCGACGATCCGGTTCGCATTCATGATGGGAATGGACAGCGATGTGATATAAATGGGTGCGTGGTCCTTAGCCTTCAGGGCCTGATGTTCCACATAGACCGGCACGCCGAGCTCCATGGCCCGGATGGTGCTGCTGCTTTCCGCCGACATGCCCTCATAGATTTCAAAGAAATTCTTTCCCACCTGGTCGAGCTCAGAATCAGAGCCTGACAATTTTTTGTTCAGTTTGGCCGAAAACAGGATCTCGCCTTCTGAGTTGATGATGGTGATCCCGTCCACATAGCCCTTTCCTCTAAAAAGCTGATTCAAGATTTTCATGGCTTGTTCTCCTTTTGAACGCTGCAGGGTCCACTGTAACCGTAGCAGAAAGTTCTCGGAAAAACAAGGAAAACCGCCGGCCGGGCGGGGCAATCCGGACCTGCGGAACAGACCCGTCCTCCCGCAAAGAGAAATCGGAGGGATCCGGAGCGCATCTCAGGGATCCGCCGCCGGCGGGCAAAAACCGGATGCCGGACCGCTCAGCACTTCCGGGCATCCGGGAAGGCAGGATCCGGCACAGCAGCCGTCATTCATCCCCGACAGCGGGTCTGTCAAGCGGCTCCTTGAGCCACCACCAGTGGAAGATCTTGTTGACAGCGATGCAGCCCAGTGTGATGAGGATGTAGATCCCGATGAAGGTCCAGTGCTGTCCGTTCAGCAGCATGATCGGGCCGGCGGACCAGCCAAAGAGCTCAAATGGCGTCGTCAGCGGTCCGGCAAGGGCCGTATCGTTCAGGGTCTTCGATTTGTTTTCGGGATCGACGATGCGCAGCAGGATGAAACCGATGGCGAAAACGCCGGTGCAGTACCCGAAGACAAAGATGGAACGCTCGAACCAGCTGCCCTTGTTCATGGCAGGACCGAAATACATCAGCGTGATAAAGACGATCAGTTCGCCAACGATCAGGAGCATCAGGAGCGGTACGGCATATTTAACGATAATGGAGATCTTGATGGACGCGATGCCGAAGAAAACCAGATAATCCGTAGCCGTGCCGGAGAGCCGGCTGATCAGGTTGTTGTCCACGTACTCGCTGACGCCGGTCTTCTTGAAGACAATGAAGAGCAGGAACGAAAAGATGAAAGCAAGCAGATAAGACGGAAGTTCAATATGGAAATTCGTTTCGATGTACTTATTGAGCACCACGCCGACGCCGGAAGCCACCAGAAGGATGGCCAGATGGAAAGCGATGGGATCGAGGACCATGGAAGAAATGGTTTCCTTGCCCAGGGAGGTCCGATGATCCGGGGCAATCAGGCCGGTCCTGAGGTCGCCGGAAATAAAGGCGAAATTCTTGATATATTTCGTCCAGCCTCGTTTGGTGCCGATATTGATGAAGGCAAGCCCGCCAAAGATCCCTGAAAGGATCCCGACAGTGGCGCAGGTCATGGCAATATCCGTACCGTCTGCAAAACCCAGTTTGGCAAAGACAGAACCGACAGCCGCAGCCGTACCGTGCCCACCCGAAAAACCGGCGGTCAGGCACAGGCCGAAACCATAGCTGATCTGCGGGAACAGTTTCGAGATGACAGCAATCGAGAAAAGCGGTGCCAGGCAGAACTGGATGGACTGTGCCAGCACTTTATATGAAAAGTATGAGCCCACACGGTCCACTTCCGCTTTAAAGCCTTTTTTGGAAAACGAAAACCCGCCGATACCCACCGCGGCAAATACGAGGATGATCAGGATGCCCGAGTAGGAGCCGATGGATTTGGAAAAAGGCACGATGTTTAGGCCCTGCGAGCCCAAAGCCAGTGCCAGGAAGCCGGCGATCATGCTTGCCGGGACAAAATACTGCTGGACCAGTTTCACTTTTGCGCGGATGAGCTGCCCGATCAGGATAAATACGGAGGCAAGCGCGAAGTCCAGTAAAATGGTGGTTACGTTCATGATTTTCACCCCTGTTCAATAGAAAACACATCTCTTGGCAGAATGGAATTGCAGCTGTGATTGAATATCAAATGCGTTCCTTTCCCCAGTCCCGAAGACACGCGACATATCTTCAGGAAAGGCATTCCGGCAAACCGGCACCCCAGTCTGCCGGAAAAAGCCCCGACAGTCCCGGCCACGGGCAGAGGGACTTTTTTCCCCGCTGCCGCCGCTTTCTCCGGTGACCGGGCCCTGTCAAAAAATCAGCTTCAGCGTTTGACGAAATTCGTGGAAACAGTCCTTGTTGCCGTCGGAGCCGGATCGAGCCTGCGGTCGGCAATGCCGAGGATATCTTCCGGACGGATCCAGGGAATATTCTGGAGGGCGCTCGTTTCTTCATGGGTCAGATAGCCCTTGTAGGCGGTCAGGCTCCGTCTCAGGAATCCGTCCCGCACACAGGCTTCGGCGAGGCCGTTTTTGGCGATGCTGCGGAAATGGGGCAGCACCGAAGCGGCATAGGCGATGGACGTGGACTGGGCGATGGCGCCCGGGATGTTGCTCACGCAGTAATGGACGACACCTTCCTCGATGTAGCGCGGATTGGCATGGGTCGTTTCATGGAAAGTCTCGATGCAGCCGTAGTCATTGCTGATGTCGACGATGACGGAGCCCTTCTCCATGGAGCGCACCATCTCGCGCGTGATCATGAATTCCTTTGCTTCCTTCGGCCATTTTACACAGTTGTACACGACGTCCGTATGGGGCAGGATCTTCGTCAGGTTGAACTTGTTCGAAATCATCGTATCGACTTCTTCATTGAACTGTCTGCCGATGTCGCGCAGGCAGCCGATGTTGATGTCCATGACCGTCACGCGGGCGCCCAGCGCATGCAGCACGCCCACGCAGGCACGGCCCACGGTGCCGCCGCCGATGACAAGTGCTTCGATGCCCGGTGCGCCGCCCAGGCCGTTGACGAACTTGCCCTTGCCGCCGTTGATGGAAAGCAGGGATTCCAGGCCGAAGAGTGCGCCCTGCTTGCCCGCAGCTTCACAGTTCGGGGAGCCGTAGCGGTGGGAATCCTCAGCCGTGATGGCGATGCATTTGCTCTTCAGGAG
>OMYF01000074.1 GCA_900315205.1 uncultured Acidaminococcus sp. | reverse complement strand
GTATCCCTGAGCGAGGAAGGCCGTCCCATGCGGATCCGGCGCAGCCTCGACGGGTCGGAACGGGTTTGAGGGGCAGCGTACGGCTGCCCCGGTGTGGAGGTCCATATGATCTATTATTTTTCCGGAACCGGGAATTCCTGGCACGTGGCCCGGCTCCTTGCCAAAGCGCTCGGTGAGCGGACCGCGCCCGTGGATCCTGCCGGGACGGAGCTTACGGAGGCGCTGACGGGACTTGTCTTCCCCGTCTATTTCGGGGAGATCCCGCGTCCTGTGCGTTCCTTCCTGGAACGGAGCCGCTTTGCCCCTGAGGGATACTTCTTCAGCGTGGGCACCTGCGGCAGTACGATCGGTTCTTCCCTGCAGACGGTGGACGCCCTGCTGCGGGCCAAAGGCCGGCAGCTCGATTACGGGGCCCGCCTTGCCATGGTGGCAAACAGCACGCCCGCGGCCCGCAGCCATATCCACTATGCGGTGGAAAAGCTGGACGGCGAAGCGGCCGCGGTCAAGGCAATCGCAACAGCAGTCTGGGACCGCGTGGAGGACCGCAGCCTCTGCCGGTCCTCCCTTATGGGAAGCCTCTTCCGGACCGCTCCGGGGCAGGCCTTCCAGCGCTGGTTCTTTAAGCTTTCCGTGCTGCCGGAGCGCTGCACGGGCTGCGGGCTCTGCGTCGGCCTCTGTCCCGCCGCCAATATCAGCCTTGCCTCGGGTAAGGCCGTGCACGGACAAAACTGTGCCGAATGCCTCGCCTGCCTGCATGCCTGCCCGGTCCAGGCAGTTACCGTGCGGGGGCGGGAGATCCTGCCCGAAGACCAGTATCACCATCCCGGTGTGACCTGGGATGAGCTCAAAAAAGCACGGACCCTGCAGGAATAAAAATGAAATAAAAATCAGGAAGGAGCTTTCTCCCGGCCGGCTGGCCGGAGGAAAGCTCCTTTGTCACAATGTGGAATTGTCTCTTCAGCGCTTTTCCGTGCTGCGCGAGGGCGCGGCGGAGGCACCGTACCAGATGTAGAGCAAAAAGCAGGCAGCCACGCAGAGCCATTTGATCAGCACGCCCGTGCCCTGTTTGACGAACATGTCGTAGTAGCCTTTCAGATAGATGGTCAGGATGAAGACGGGCAGCACGTACATCAGGTATCGCTGGACGGAATAGGGCATCTTGGCGCCCGCGCCGGCGTTCGCTTCCTGCAGGAAGCTTTCCCAGGTCCAGCCGTTCTTCTTGGTGCAGAAGAGCACGAAGGCGAGGCTGCCGAGGGGCAGGAGATTGTTGGAGACGATGAAATCCTCCAGGTCGAGCACTCCCGTGCCGGGGCCCAGCGGCTGGAAACCGGACCACAGGTTGAAGCCCAGTACACAGGGGATGCTGAGGCAGGTCACGAGGAAGCCGTTGATGAGGATGCTCTGCCGGCGGTCCCAGCCGAAGAGGTTGCGGCCGAAAGCGATGATGTTCTCAAAGACCGCGATGACCGTCGAAAGCGCCGCAAAAGAGAGGAATACGAAGAAACAGGAGCCCCAGAGCTGCCCGCCCGGCATCCGGGCGAAGAGATTCGGGATGGTGAGGAAGATCAGGCTCGGGCCCGCGTCCGGTTTGATCCCGTAGGCAAAACAGGCCGGGATGATGATGAAACCCGCCATCAGAGCGACGAAAGTGTCGAGCGCCGTGATGGTCACAGCCTCTCCGAAGAGACTGCGGCCCGGCGGCAGATAGGCGCCGAAGATCAGCATGGCGCCGATCCCGATGGACAGCGTGAAGAAAGCCTGGCTCATGGCAGCGAAGATCACATTGCCCCAGCCGAGCCGATCCAGGGTCTCGAAATTGGGGACCAGATAGAACCGGATGCCTTTTTCCGCGCCTTCCAGGAAGACCGAGTGGACGGCCAGCACGATCATCAGGAGGAGCAGGGCCACCATCATGAATTTGGAGATCCGTTCCACACCGTCCTTGATGCCGAAGTAGCAGACGGCAAATCCCAAAAAGCAGGCCACCGCCATCCAGAGCAGCATCGTGGGAGCGCTGCCCAGCATGCTGCCGAAAGCTGCCGCCACAGCCTGCGTGGAGGCACCGGTGAACGCGCCTTTCAGGTGGAGATAGCAGTAATAGAGCATCCAGCCCGTCACCGTGGTATAGTACATCATCAGCATATAGCAGCCGACGATGCTGATCCATTTGAAATGGTGCCAGCGCGTGCCGGGCGGTTCCAGGACGTCGAAGCTCCTTGCCGCGCTGCGGCGGCTGCTCCGGCCGATGGCGAATTCGCAGACCATGACGGGGATCCCCATGATCAGCAGGAAGACCAGATAGATGAGGATGAAGGCGGCACCGCCGAACTGGCCGCACAGGTACGGGAATTTCCAGACATTGCCGATCCCGATGGCACAGCCGGCGGAAACGAGGATGAAGCCGAGTCTTGTCGCAAATGAATCCATAGGAGTATTGTTGTCTGTCATTATGTCGTCCTTTTTATTTTAGAAATTTTACGGAAATCAGCCGTGCGTCCCTGCGTTTCAGCGGGGCTTGCCGGGCTGCACCGGAGTCGGCGGCACCACCGTGCTGCCGGGCTGATGCTGCACAGGTGCCTGCACACTGCCCTGAGGAGCATGCGGGATGGATCCCGGCGGCAGTTTGCTCCCGTTTTGCGGGAAAGGATTCGGCTTTGGCAGGACGGGCTGCTGGGCATTCTGCTGTTTTTCGTATTTGCGGAGGGCCCGGGCCTTGTCGGCCTGATTCAGTTTGACGGCCTGTTCGATCCGTGCTTTTTCTGCCTCGTACCGGCTCACGTAGCGGCGCCAGACAAAGAGGCCCCCGGCAAGGGCCGCGATCAGGAACAGCGATATGATCTTGATGACATTGTTCTTTTTGGGATTTTCATCATTTCCGCCCTGCTTCCGGCGGCTCAGTTCATTCCAGGGAAACACCAAGGTGAAGTCCCCTCCTTTCTGTACGGCAATATATAATACTATTTTACTATTCTTATACAAAAATAGGAATAGGTTCCGCTGAAGAGCCCGCCGGGACGGGGGAAGCGGAGGCGAAAGCCCCGGTATTTGTATGGAACGATACAGATATCGGAATTTTCAAAAATCGGACGCCCCGACAGTTGTCCCTGTGGGAAGGAAAGGAGTCCGTCCATCCGGTCCTTTCCGGCAGGGCAGAAAACTCCGCCGGCTTTTGCGGGACGGCGGGGGAACCTTGTGTTATAATCTTACAATGAACACTATTGCAGCAGGAAGGCAGATGGGGAAATATGAAAAAACTGGATTACGGGGATGTCCATGTGGGCAGGAATATCTTCAATTCGGCGCTGCCGCTGATGATCGCCCAGTTCCTGATGCTCCTTTACAATATCGTCGACCGTTTCTATATCGGCCGCATCGAGGGCATCGGGACCGTGGCGCTGGGGGCCGTCGGGTTCTGCTTCCCCGTCATCCAGCTGATCACGGGCGTGACGAATCTCTTCGGGCTGGGCGGCTCGCCTCTTTTCGGCATGGCCCTGGGAGAAAAGCGGCCGGAAAAAGCCGGGCAGATCGTCAATACGGCCTACCGCTGTCTCTGCCTCAGCGCGGCGGCGATCCTCGTTTTCGGGGAGCTCCTGGCACCGGAGATCCTGACGCTCTTCGGAGCGGAAGGGGAAGCGCTCCGGTACGGCCTGCCGTATCTCCGGATCTATCTGCTGGGCACCCTCTTTGTCATGGTGGCGGGCGGCCTGAACCCGTACATCACGGCGCAGGGCTTTCCCCGGGCGGGCATGGTGTCCGTCGTGATCGGCGGCGCGGCCAATCTCATCCTCGATCCCCTCTTCATCTTCGGGCTCGGCCTCGGTGTCAGCGGCGCTGCCTGGGCGACGGTCCTTTCCCAGCTGCTTTCCGTCCTCTACTGCCTGCATTTTTTTGCAGCGCCCGAAAGTCTGTACAAACTCCGGCTCATCCCGCGGAAGGGGGAGGCGGCCCTGCGCTATGCCGGGGATATCGCCGCCCTCGGCGTCGTGCCCTTCATCATGCAGGCGACGAACAGCCTCGTCTCCATTGCGGCGAACCATGAGCTGATGATCTGGGGCGGATCCCTCTATGTATCGGCGATGACCATCGTCATGGCCGTGCGTTCCATGATGGAGGTCGCGGCCAATTCCATTGCCCAGGGCGCCGCACCGCTCATCAGCTACAATTACGGGGCCCGGGACGCGGGCAAGATCCGCTCGGGGATCCGGATCATGACGCTCGCCAACGTGGGCTACACGCTGATCGTCTGGATCCTGCTGGCCCTCTTCCCGGCTTTCTTCTCGGGCATCTTCACTTCCGATGAGACCCTGAACGCAATTACCATCCCGGCCCTGCACATCTACTTTTTCGCATTTGTGTTCCAGGCCCTGCAGTTTTCCGGGCAGAACGTCTTCCGTGCCATGAATAAGCGCAGACAGGCACTGTTCTTCAGCATCTTCCGCAAGGTGATCCTGGTCGTTCCCCTGACCCTGCTGCTGCCCCACCTCTGGGGCCTCGGCAGTGACGGTGTGTTCCTGGCGGAACCGGTCTCGAACTTCCTCGGCGGGACGCTCTGCTATGTGACCATGTGGCGCACGATCTCGCGGGAACTGGCGGACTGGCCGGAGCCGCAGCAGGCATGAACCCCGTGCAGCCTGCCGGGACTTTTCTCCGGGCAGGCCTTTTTTCCGGACAGTGCAGGCGGGGATTTCGATTTTCCGTCCCGTTGTGGTATAATCTATGACCATCGAAAGGATTCACAGCAGAAAGGAACCGCATGGATAAAAAATATTTCTTCTTCGATATCGATCAGACCCTCGGCCTTGGCATCACCCAGGTCGTACCGCCGGATGCCCAGGCATGCCTCGATGCCCTGCAGGCAGCGGGCCATTTCGTGGCGCTCGCGACGGGACGGATCCAGTGCGATGCCGCCGCCTTTGCCCAAAAGCACGGCATCCGCTCCCTCGTCGCTGACGGGGGCAACAGCCTGACGGTGGATGGCCGCATCCTCTATATGGAAGGCCTGCCGCTTGCGCCGGTCAAGGCGCTCCTCCACTGCCTGACGGATCTGGGCCGTCCCTGGGCCGTCGTGCGGGACAATACGATGGACCGCTATACGCCCTATGCGGATTATCCCCGCAGGGACAGATTCAATTATATGAAGACCCGTGTGGAGCCCGTCGCCATCGATTCCCTGACGACGGTGTACAAGGTGACCTATGCCCGGGAGGAAGAGGGCGAGGAGGCGGCGCCGCAGTTCGGCCTGCCCCATCTGCCGTACATCGACCATACGTATCTTGTGGAGCCCGTGGACAAGGGCCTTGGCGTGGAACGGATGATGGAGCGCCTCGGGGCGGATCCCCGGGATGCTGTCGTCTTCGGGGACGGCCTGAATGACATCGCCATGTTCCGGCCGCCTTTTTTCTCCATCGCCATGGGGAATGCCCGGCCCGAACTGAAGGCCCGGGCTGACTATGTGACGGATCCCGTCGATCAGGGCGGAGTGGCGAACGCGTGCCGCCATTTCGGCTGGATCAGATAAGCAATCTGGTAATATGTCAAGTTAAAAAATGAGGTGATTTCTATAAAAATTCTTAAAAAAGGGCGCACTTAACAAAACGTTTCTCTCAGAAATTTT
>OMYF01000078.1 GCA_900315205.1 uncultured Acidaminococcus sp. | reverse complement strand
GTGTTTCGCTCCTTTGCCTTTGATCCCTTTCAGTATGGGTTATAAATTAATTTTGAGCAAGACGCTTTTGCGTTTACACAAAATATTTTACACACCCTCACGGGATTTAATTTTGGCAGTTGAGGCGATTACACCAGAGCCTCAAAGCCTGTACCTCGCGATCCGCAATCCGCGAATCGCAGACCGCAGACCGCAGACCGCAGACCGCAGACCGCAGACCGCAAATCGCATATCGCTGACCGCGGCTGGCGGCTGGTTGCTGGCCGCTGAGGGCAGGTTGCAGCATCAAAGCTCCAAAGCACCACAGCACTCCAGCTAAACCCCTGTCAAAAAAGAAGGGTTTTTAAAAGTCAGGGTATCAATAACTATGGGTACAGTATACGCAGATTGCAGGCCGCATATCGCTGATCGCGGCTGACTGCTGGCGGCTGAGAGCTGACGGCTGGCCGCAGACCGCAGCACCATAGCCCCAAATCCTGAGCTTCGCGACCTGCCACCCGCGACCCGCGATCCGCGGCTGACTGCTGACTGCTGGCCGCTGATGGCTGAATGCAGCATCAAAGCACCACAGCCTCACAGCATCACCGCATCAAATACCGGTCAAAGAACGAACCGATGACATCCAGTACATTGTCCTGGACCCAGTAGACGCCGCCATGGCGGGCGCCGGGGATCAGATAGCGTTCGGCTTCGATGCCCTTTGCTTTCAGGGCCTGGTAGAGCAGGTCGGTCTGGCCCGGCGAAACGACTGTATCGGCGGTTCCGTGCATCAGCAGCATGGGCGCACTGTTCTTCCCGATATAGGTGATGGGGTTGGCTTTTGCCGCGGCTTCAGGATCTGCCTGGATGCCGCCGTCTTTACCGCCAAAGACGCTGCTGCCGTTCACCCAGAGGGCTTCCGTGGCACCGGCGGACTGATGGAGCTTCTGCACTTCCGGGCTGTAATCCATGCCGACACGCGTCAGGTCGGACAGGCCGTAGAGATCCACGGCGCAGCTGACGCGGCTGGATTCCTGCAGGTTCTCGCCTTTATCGAAGGTGGTGGTACCGCTCGTCGTGCCGGCAAAGGCTGCAAGGTAACCGCCGGCGCTGCCGCCGATGATGCCGATCCTGTCCTTGTCGATGTTCCACTTGTCCGCGTTGGCCCGCAGGTAGCGGATCGATGCCTTGACATCTTCAAGAGGTTCCGGGAACCGGGCCGTCGGCGCCACGCGGTAGGTGATGCTTGCCACGACATAGCCCTTTTCAGCCAGGTAATTTCGCAGCTGCACGCCGTTGTCCCGGTTGGCGTTGATGAATCCGCCGCCGGTCACGTAGACGATGGCGGGCATCTTCGTCTTTTTCTGGGGCTGGAGCAGGTCGAGCTGCAGCGCCGTATTAGCATAGCCCCGCGAAGGCACCTGTTCATAGACGATCCCCGAAATCTGTCTGACTTCGGTCTTTACCGGGGTGACATCCAGTGTCCTGCTGGCATAGGCGGCCGCTTCGGCATCGGAAAATCCGGCTGCCCCGAGGATCAGCACACCTGCAAGCATCAGATGCCGCAGGCTGTTCCTGAAACGCATCATAAATTCCTCCCTTACGGCGGTGCCGTGATTTGCTGCAGGTGCAGCCGGCACAGCCATCTCTCCTGCTATCATACCGTGAAGACGCAACAGTGTCAATATTGACATATATGCCGTGGTCATGAGGGACTTTACTCTGCGTTTTCAGCGGCTTAGTGAGCGTCCGGCTCCATGGCCGGGCAAAGTCCGTCATGGCGATGCTGTCCGGTCACTCCGCATCGAAATAACTGCTGTCCTTGTGGCAGACAGGGCATTCAGCAGGGGGCTCCACGCCTTCACATTCATATTTGCAGATGCGGCAGCGCCAGCGTTTGATTTCATCGAAATAACTGCTGTCCTTGTGGCAGAGAGGGCATTCTGCCGGAGGCTGCTCACCTTCATAGATATATCCGCAGATCCGGCACTTCCATTTTCTCGTTTTATTTCCCGGCTTTGTGACTTCTTCATAACCCGTCCGGATCTGTCCGGCATGTTCCCGAGGTACCTGGTAGGATCCTGCATCACGGCCCAGCAGGCTGCTGCGGTCCGTATAATGGGTGTGGAGGAGTCTTTCTGCCTTTTCGCTTAACGGAGCTCCATAAAAGTCCCGGTACAGCGCCTGGAGTTCCTGATTTTCGTAGCTGTTCCTTTTGGCCAGCTGAGCATCCCGTCTGTAGAGGCCCCGGATCCGGCTGACCAGCAATTTTTCTCCTTTTACCTGTGTCCCTTTGGGCTGTCCGCCGCCGCCGATACAGCCGCCCGGGCAGGTCATCACTTCGATGAAGGCATATTCCTGCAGCTGATCTTTCTTTTCCGCCAGAAAGCGGCGTACCTGTTCTGTCCCGTAGATCACGGCCACCTTCAGGGAAAGATCTCCCAGTGATACCCGGGCTTCCCGGATCCCTTCCATTCCCCGTACGGGTTCCAGATCATAAAAGGAAGAAGGTGCCGTCTTTCCCGTTACCTCGTGATATGCCGTACGCAGTGCTGCTTCCATCACGCCTCCCGTATTGCCGAATATCACCCCGGCACCGGAGGCTTCGCCCATCAGAGGGTCAAATGGAGCGTCTGCCAGGGATGCGAAATCGATGCCCGCTTCCCGGGCCCAGGCTGCGGCTTCCCGGGTCGTGATGACCTGGTCCATATCCCGCATGCCCGGGATATCCCAATATTTGCCGGCAGCGTCCATTTCTTCCCGACGGATTTCGAATTTCTTTGCTGTACAGGGCGTCAGGGCCACATTGACGATCCTGCGGGGATCCAGCCCCAGTTTTTTTGCAAAATACGTTTTGACCGTGGGTCCCTGCATCCCGATGGGACTTTTTGCCGTGGACAGATGAGGGAGCAGGTCCGGGTAATATGTTTCCGCAAACTTCACCCAGGCGGGACAGCAGGACGTGAACTGAGGCAGCGGTTTTGTCCCGTGAGCGATGCGGTCCACCAGTTCGCCGGCTTCTTCCAGGATTGTCATATCGGCCGCAAAATTCGTGTCCAGTACGTAATCCACACCGAGCTTCTTCAGCATGGCCACCATCTTTCCTTCCACGAAACTTCCGTCCGTCAGCCCGAATTCTTCTCCCAGGGCAATCCGCACAGAGGGAGACGTGCTGACAATCACGATTTTGTCCGGATCGGCAACGGCTGCTTTCACCGCTTCCGTTTCCGGCGTTTCTGTAATGGAATCCACGGGGCACACATTGGCACACTGTCCGCAGTGGATGCAGATGGGAACGTCTCCCGTATGAGCCAGATCATAATAGCCCAGGACTCCGATTTCATCCCGGCACACATCCCGGCATTTCCCGCAGCGGATACACAGGGATTCCCTTCTCATAATGGCCGGATTCCCGGGTTCGATGGGAACCCGGATTTCAGATGACAGATGTTTGCTCATAAAAAATTCCCCCAATTTTCTTACTGTATCTCATCTCAGATTCTGCTCAGAGAAAATAATGCTCATCCGGTGCACACAGTCAAAAGGATTATGTTCACAGAAAGTCCCTTCAAAAGGAGTGCCGGCGCCTGGCGGCTCAACGTTCCGCCGCATCCATGCCCCAGGCAAAGCCCGTCATGGCGATGCTGCCAAGATTCAGGACCTCATTGAATACGGAGGGATGCTCCCGGTCCTCTCCGGCAGTTCCAAGACAGGTGAGGAGGGGCAGGAAATGGTCCGGCGTGGGGACCGCATAGGCCGCATCCGGATGCTCCTGATACGCAATGACCTTCGCCGTATCGCAGGTCCGGACCGCCTGGGAGATATACGCATCGAAGCGCTTTGCCGCAGGGGAACCGTCCGGATTGTCCCAGTCCACTTCGCGCAGGTTGTGGACCACATTGCCGCTCCCGATGATGAGGAATTTCCTGTCCCGCAGAGCTGCGAGCTTTTCGCCCAGGGCAAACGTTTCCGCCGCCGTAAGATCCCCGTTTACGGAAAGCTGGACGACCGGGATCCCTCCGTGCGGGAAGAGGTGGACGAGGACCGTCCAGGCCCCATGGTCGAGGCCCCAGCTGTCATTGACGGACACATCCGGATCGAGGGCCTCAAGCACTTCCTGCGTCAGGGCCGGCGACCCTTTGACGGGGTATTTCACTTCGTACAGCGCTTTGGGAAAGCCGTACATATCGTAGATCTGCTTCGGTTCCGGGGTGCTCTGGACGAAGCTGCCGTGTGTGTACCAGTGTGCCGAGACCATCAGGATGGCATCGGGCCTGCCGAACTCCTCAATCACTTTTTCGCCCGTCCGGCGCAGCGTTTCTGTGATTTCGTTATGTTCCAGTGCAATCATCGGACTGCCATGACCCGTAAAGAGCACGGGCATCCGTCTTTGTTTCTCCATTTTCTCCACTCTCCTTATTCATGTATACGATAGTATTTTACTATGGATATATGGGAATGTATAGAGAAAGTGACGGGTTTTCCTATCTGCGGGTCCTTATACCCTCTAAAAGCGGAAAAATCGCTTCCGCGCGTTTCCCCGGTGCCTCAAAACAGGACAGAAAAGGGAGCTCTGGAATCACAGCTTATAAAAAGAATAAGGACTCCCGGTCCTTACAGATCGAAAGTCCTTTTAATAGAAGGTGAGACGCACGGCATTAAAGCCTCAAAGCCTCAAAGCCTTGCAGCTTCCGCATCTCATAACTCTGAAACACACCATTCGCAGATCGCAGGCCGCAGACCGCAAATCGCTGAATGCGGCTGACGGCTGTCTGCTGAAAGCTGATAGCAGATCCCAGCCTCAAAGCCTGAGCTTCGCGACCTGCCACCCGCGACCCGCGCCGACTGCTGGTTGCTGACGGCTGACTTGCTGGCCGCTGAGGGCAGATTGCAGCATCAAAGCTCCAAAGCACCACAGCATCAAGGCACTCCTGCCACAAGGCCGGATCCCTGTCAAAAAAGAAGGGTTTTACATGTTACGGTGTCAAAAACCATGGGTACAGTCGCGATTCGCAGATCGCAGGCCGCAGGCCGCAAATCGCTGAATGCGGCTGACGGCTGTCTGCTGAAAGCTGACAGCAGATCCCAGCCCCAAAGCCTGAGCTTCGCGACCCGCGACCTGCCACCCGCGACCCGCGAAAGGTGTATCATATTTTTAGACAGTAGAAAGTGAGACTTTCCTGGAGAAAGGAGCGTCTTTATGAAGAGTCTAAAAATGTACACCA
>OMYF01000080.1 GCA_900315205.1 uncultured Acidaminococcus sp. | reverse complement strand
TCGAGCATTGATTATTTAACCCCGAATGAAAAATACCAAGAATCGGTAGGATAAAAAGGTGTCTCAGTTCTATGTGTCTAAAGACCTTGACACCTTTCACTGACTGCCGCCCACTCCCCCTCTGCCATGGTATAATACAGGCAGACTGCACAGAAAGGATCGATGCCTGTGAAATACATGATTGCTTCTGATATCCACGGTTCTGCCCTGTATGCCCGGAAAATGGCGGAGGCCTTCCGCCGGGAGGAGGCGGACCGGCTTATCCTGCTGGGAGATCTGCTGTACCACGGACCCCGGAACGATCTGCCGGAAGGCTACGCTCCGAAAGAGGTCATTTCCCTCCTCAACGGTCTGAAGGACCGAATCTTCTGCGTCCGCGGCAACTGTGAGGCGGAAGTGGACCAGATGGTCCTTCAGTTCCCGGTGCTGGCCGATTACGCGCTGCTCGAGTGGAAGGGGCGCATCATTTTCCTGACCCACGGCCACCTGTACAATCTCCAGCACCCGCCCCTGCTCCAGCCCGGAGACATCCTGCTCCACGGCCATACCCACATCCCGGCGGAGGAAACCTGGGGCCGGGAGAACCTGTACTGGAACCCCGGCTCCATTGCCCTTCCGAAAGCCGGCAGTTCCCACAGTTACATGATCCTGGACGAAAAGGGCCCGGCGTGGAAGGAACTGAAATGACGGGGATCCGTCCCGTTCCCCTGCTTTCCTTTTCAAAGCGCCTTTATCCTGCTTTGCCTGTCAAAGTACATTCCTGCAGCGGGACAGCAAAAACCGTCACAAGTGATTTCCCAGCCAGTCACTTGTGACGGTTTATTTTGGTTCTTCAGCAAACAGAGCAAAGAGGCTCTGCACATTTTGTGCAGGGTCCCCCCTCTTTTTCCGGCAGCCCGGCGAGAACGCAGATCGCAGATCGCAGACCGCAATCCGCTATCCGCAGGCCGCAGGCCGCCACCCGCGACCTGCGGCCTGCGAACCGCGGCTGGCTGCTGACTGCCGACGGCTGAACGAGACCCGCGTCCGACTGCTGCCGTCCGTACGGGACCGTTTTTGATTTCCAAAAGGCCCTTACGCTTCGTTCACGGCTTTCATGCGCAGTCTGACGTAATCGGCATACCATCTGCCGTCCCGATAGAGCTGCGGTCTGAGCAGGTCCACGGCTTCCCGGATGATGGCTTCTTTTTCGGCCGCAGCGGGGACGGCGGCAAAGGGGGTCCTGACGAACAGCCGGATCCAGTCCGCCATGCCGTCCTCCCCCTTGAGCTCCGTCGGCCGGTCAAAGAGCCACGCGGCACGCACGGTAAAGCCCGCTTTTTCAACAAGCGAAGCATATTCCCCGATGGAGGGGAAATAAAAGGGCATCCGGTACGCATGGCCGCGGGCGGAAAAGGCCGCCGCCAGGGCGCTGTGGATGCGAGCCGTATTGCCTTTGCCGCCGAATTCAAAGACGAACTGGCCGCCCGGACGCAGGGCCTTCTTTACGCAGGAAAGCATGGCCATCTGCCGCTCCCGGTCGATCCAGTGGAAGACGGCGTTCGAAAACACGGCGTCCACCGGTTCGCGGAGCGCAAAGGACGCCGCGTCAGCCTCCATAAAGGGAATATCCGGATGCTGCGCCCGGGCGATCTGAAGGAGCTCCGGCGAAGCATCGAGCCCCGTGACGCGCAGTCCCCGGCGCTGCATCTCCGCCGTGAGCGCCCCGTTGCCGCAGCCCAGGTCGAGGCAGGTCCGGGCCTTTGTAAGATCGATCAGGTCGATGACGCCCGCCCCGTACTGGGGGACGAACGAAAAATCATCCGTATATTTCTTTGCGTCCCATTCGATATTCATGGTGCTTCTCCTCCAGGTCATATAAAAGGGGCGGCGTGCGCTGCCCATCTCTCCAAAACAGATGGCTCCATTATACCACGGGTTCCCCGTCCGCCGCGTCCCGTGCTCCCGCCGGAAAACCAAAAAGCGGGGCCGCCGGCACGGACAAAAGCCCGCACCGGCAGTCCCGCAGCAGGGATGCCCCGCGTATCATAAGGATTATAAGGTATTCACCGGATCCACATCGGCATAGACATTGGGGAGATCCAGGAAACCGGACTGGCGCAGCCAGTCCTTGACGGGCTTCATGGCCCGGCTCTTCAGCAGGATATTGACCCGCCAGATCCGCTTGACGACGGGGACGAGGGCCGGGAAGGGCCCCAGGATCTCCATTTCGTGATGCGTCTCGAGCTGCCAGGCCTCGAGGCTGTTCACGATGCGCTGCGCCGTCTCGAGCGCCCCTTCCTGGGACTTGTGCGTCACCAGGATCTTCAGAAGCGACGTGAACGGCGGATAGTTCAGCTGGCGGCGGCCATCGAGCTCCATGGCGGCAAAGCTGACGTAATCCTGCTCCGCCGCAAGTTTCAGGATGGGATTATCGGCATCGTAGGCCTGGAAGATCACGCGGCCCGGCTTGTCCCCGCGCCCGGCCCGGCCCGCCGCCTGGGTCAGCAGGGCAAAGCAGCGCTCGCCGCTGCGGAAATCGGGCAGGTTGAGCTGCGAATCGGCGGACAGGATCCCCACGAGGGTGACGTTGGGGATGTCGTGTCCCTTTGCCACCATCTGGGTCCCCAGGAGCACATTGTACTGCTGCTCCCGGAAGGCCTGGAGGATGCGTTCATGCGAAAATTTGCGGGCCGTCGAATCCTGGTCCATCCGCAGGGGACGGATGCCCTCGCAGAGCGCGGCCAGTTCAGCCTCGGCCTTTTCCGTGCCGGTCCCGAAGAAGCGGATGCGCTTGCTGCCGCAGTGCGGGCAGACCGTCGGCACGGGCTCCGTGTGCCCGCAGTAATGGCAGACGAGCTGCTGCTGCCGGGCATGGTAGACGAGCGAGACCGCGCAGTCCGGGCACTGGATGGCCTGGCCGCAGTCGCGGCACATGACGAAGGTGGAAAAGCCGCGGCGGTTCAAAAGGATGATGGCCTGTTCGCCTTTTTTGACGGTCTCCTCCAAAGCGCCGCGCAGTTCATCGGAAAAGACGGAGTGATTGCCCTTGTGGAGCTCTTCCCGCATGTCCACGATGGAGACTTCGGGCAGGCTGGCCCCGCTGTGCGCCCGGTGGAGCAGGGTGAGCTCCGTATAGCGGCCCTGACGCGTCATCTCGTACGATTCCAGGTCCGGCGTCGCACTGCCGAGGACGACGGGGATCTGATAGTGGCTGGCCCGCACCTGGGCCACGAGGCGGGCGTGATAGCCCGGCCGTTCCTCCTGCTTGTAGGTCCCCTCGTGCTCCTCGTCGATGATGATGAGGCCCAGGTCCCGGAACGGGCAGAACACGGCGGACCGCACGCCGATGAGGACGCGCGCCGCGCCGGAACGCATGCGTTCCCACACGTCGGCCCGCTCGCTTGCGGAAAGGCGGGAATGAGCCACCGCGACGGCAGCGCCGAACCAGGCCTTGAAGCGTTTGACCGTCTGGCCCGTCAGGGCGATTTCCGGCACGAGCACGAGCACCTGGCGGCCGTCCTGCAGGACTTTGTCCGCCAGCCTCAGGTAGACCTCGGTCTTGCCGCTCCCCGTGACGCCGCGGAGCAGGAAGGTGCGGAAGCGTTTCTGCTGACGCTCTTTTTCGACCGCCGCGATGGCGGCGCGCTGCTCCTCCGTCAGCGTCATCGTCTCTTTGACGCCCTGCCAGGCGCTGTAGCTGTCCCGCAGGACGCGGCGCCGGCCCTCGCCGAGCCAGCCTTTTTTGACAAGGCTCCGCAGGACAGCCGCCGAGATGCCGGCGTCCTCGAATTCGCGGCTCGAGCAGGCACTTCCTTCCGCCGCAAGTGTGAGGGCCTTTTTCTGCATGGCCCCCCGGAGCGGTCCCTCCGTAAGGGCCGCCCGGCCCGCCGGCAGGAGGGTCAGGGTCCTTTCGAATTTTTCCCGGAGCTTGTAGGTCATCTCGTAGTCCAGCGTGACAGCGCCCTTTGTGATAAGACCTTTGAGCGCGCTTTCACCACCTTCCAGGCGGGCGATCTCGCGGCGGGTCCTCGCCCCTTCCTGCACCAGAGACAAATAGAGGGCCCGCTCCGATTCCGTCAGCGGACCCTCCCGACCGGGAAGTGCGCGGTACCGCCCGACGGCGGCGACCGTGCGTTTTCCGGGTATGAACAGTCTCAGGGCTTCCGCCAGGGAACACAGGTAATACCGGGACAGCCAGCGGGCTGTTTCCAGCATTTCCGGATCGAACCAGGGGCGCGTCCCCAGGACATCGCTGATTTCCTTGATGTCCAGGGACGGATCCACCTCCCGGTCTTCCTCGACGATGAATCCCTCGAGCATCTGCCTGCCAAAAGGAACCACGACCCGCCATCCTTCGCCCACGAAATCGAGCGTCTCCGGGACGCGGTACGTAAACTGGCGAAAGAGATTCTTGAGCGGCAGATTGATGGCTACTTTTGCATATTCCATATCATTGCAAAGCCTTCTTCAGCACTTCGACCTTGTCCAGATGTTCCCAGGGCAGGTCGATATCGGTGCGGCCGAAATGGCCGTACGCAGCCGTCTGCTTGTAGATCGGCCGTCTCAGGTCGAGGCTGCGGATGATCCCTGCCGGGGTCAGGGTGAAGTTCTTCTCGATCAGCTCCACGATCTTTTCTTCCGGGATGGCAGCCGTCCCGAAGGTGTTGACGCTGATCGACACGGGCCGGGCCACGCCGATGGCATAGGCCAGCTGGATCTCGCATTTCCGGGCAAGGCCGGCAGCGACGACGTTCTTGGCCACGTAGCGGGCTGCATAGGCTGCACTGCGGTCCACCTTTGTGGGATCCTTGCCGGAGAAAGCACCGCCGCCGTGACGGGCCATACCGCCGTAGGTATCCACGATGATCTTGCGGCCGGTCAAGCCGGAATCACCCTGAGGCCCGCCGATGACGAAGCGGCCCGTCGGATTGATGTGATAGATGGTCTTAGCGTCGAGCAGCTCCGCCGGCACGACGGGACGGATGACGTATTCCAGGATGTCCTTCCGCAGCTGCTCCATGGAGACATCGGGGCTGTGCTGGGCGGAAACGACGATCGTATCGACGCGGACGGGTTTGTCATCGTCATATTCCACGGTCACCTGGGTCTTGCCGTCCGGACGCAGATAGTCGAGCGTCCCGTTCTTGCGGACTTCGGCCAGGCGGCGAGCCAGCTTGTGGGCCAGCGAAATGGGCAGGGGCATGTACTCGGGCGTTTCGTCCGTGGCATAGCCGAACATCATGCCCTGGTCGCCGGCGCCGATCTTTTCATCATCGCCCTGGCTGCCCTGACGGGCTTCGTCGGACTCATTGACGCCCTGGGCGATATCCGGGGACTGTTCGTCCAGCGAAATCAGGACGCCGCAGGTATAGCCGTCAAAGCCGTACTTGGCGCGGTCATAGCCGATGTCGACGACGGTCTGGCGGGCGATCTTGGCGATATCCACATAGCATTCCGTGGAGATCTCGCCGACGATATGGATCTGACCGGTAGCGACGAGCGTCTCGCAGGCCACGCGGGCATGGGGATCCTTTTCCAGGATCGCATCCAGGACAGCATCTGAGATCTGATCCGCGATCTTGTCAGGATGCCCTTCGGTCACGGATTCAGAGGTAAAGAATTTTTTCATGGAAGAATCCTCCTCAACACAATAAAAAATACTCTCATGAAATGAGAGCATCTGTTTACCCTCATCTCACAATGGTCGCACATTGCAGGAATTAGCACCGTTGGCCTGAGCCATGGTTGCTGTGGCTTCACAGGGCCAGTTCCCTCCGCCACTCTCGATGAGCTTTATGAAGTTTGCTGTCTAATTATACTTGATTGACGGAAGAAATACAAGGGGGAGGCCGTTTTTTC
>OMYF01000083.1 GCA_900315205.1 uncultured Acidaminococcus sp. | reverse complement strand
AGCATTGATTATTTAACCCCGAATGAAAAATACCAAGAATCGGTAGGATAAAAAGGTGTCTCAGTTCTATGTGTCTAAAGACCTTGACACCTTTCCGCGTTCTGCGGCCTGCGACCCGCGACCAGCGACCAGCGACCAGCGACCAGCGTTCTGCGGCCCGCGACCCGCGACCAGCGTTCTGCGGCCTGCGACCTGCGGCCTGCGGCCTGCGGCCTGCGATCCGCGGTTCGCAATCCGCGGCCGACTGCCGACCGCTGACTGCTGAAGGCAGATTGCAGCATCAACGCACCACAGCTTCACAGCCCCTTATTTCATTCCTTCTCTTCCGGCTGGGGTGCCAGCATAATCTTGATGATTTCTTTATCCGTTTCTCGCATGCCTTCCCGGCCCAGCTGGCTTACGTTGCGGATGGTGGCTTCCACTCCGTTATTGACGATGCCGTCGCCGCTCTTGAATTCATTGCCGCTCTTATACATGGCATAGCCCAGGATCCCGGCCTGCACGCTGGAGGCGATCTTGGCGGCGCAGGAAGCCTTGGCTCCGTCGCAGATGATCCCGGACACGATGGCGAGGGAATTCACCAGGGTGTGGGAAATGGCGTCATACCCTTCCCCGTGGAGGTAGGCAATGCCGCAGCCGGCGGCACACCCGGCGCTGACGGCCCCGCAGTAGGCGGACAGCCGGCCGATGCCGGTCTTTTCGTGGATGGCGATCAGGTTGGACAGGATCAGGGCCCGGTACAGTTTTTCCTTGCTCACGTTCAGTTCCCTGGCATATTCGATGACGGGAACGGAAACAGTGATGCCCTGGTTGCCGCTGCCGGAGTTGATCACAACGGGCAGTTCGCAGCCGTTCATCCGGGCATCGGAACCGGCCGCAGCCTTCGCCACCGCCCGGTTCCTGATGTCGCTGCCGTACGTCGTCAGCAGCACGGATCCGATGTTGGCGCCGTAATTTCCCAGGAGGCCTTCTTCAGAAATGGCAGTGTTGCACTGGATCTGGGGATCCAGCATGGGCTTTACGTCTTCGGTGTCGCAGGTATTGGCGAAATCCAGGATGTCCCGGATGTTCAGCAGGTTCTTGTCCGCCAGGCCCACTTCTCTGGTTTCATCCTGGCAGCCTGCACCTCCGTCCTTTTTGGCTTCGTAAATGGTCTTTCCGTCCTTCTGGATCAGGACGATGTTGGTATGGTACTGGGTGATCCGCACCAGGGAGGAATGGTCCCCTTTCAGGAGTTTGACGATGATGTCAAAGATCAGGCCGTTGTCCACCGCTTCCACCCGGATGGGCACGTGCTTCAGGAATACCTTTATTGCCTTTTTCTGTTCCGGCGTCACGTCCGCAATGACTTCCAGCTGTTTTTCGGATCTGCCCCCGACAATCCCCGCAGCGGCCGCCGCCTGGATGCCCTTCAGGCCGTCCGTGTTGGGCACCACTACGCTTTTCACGTTCTTGATGATGTTGCCGCTGACGCCGATTTCCACCCGATCCGGCATTC
Source organism: uncultured Acidaminococcus sp. (assembly GCA_900315205.1). Classification (GTDB taxonomy): domain Bacteria; phylum Bacillota; class Negativicutes; order Acidaminococcales; family Acidaminococcaceae; genus Acidaminococcus. The sequence goes on along the minus strand of OMYF01000083.1, from coordinate 2,956 downwards.
CGCCCAGGACTTCCCGGGCCCTGGCAGCCGCATAGGCAATGGCGATGGGTTCGGTGCAGCCCATGGCCGGCACCAGTTCTTCCTTCAGGATCTGTACATAGGTCCGATATCTGTTATCCGTCTTTTCCATTCTGTCTCCCCTTATTTCTTCCTGTTAAAAGTAAGGCGCATCTGATGCCACACCACGTCCCCGTGGGTGGAACCGGAGATGCCTTCATCCACGAACCCGAATCTGGCGTAATAATGGACCAGACGGTCCTTGCAGGTGAGCACCACGCCCCGGCGCCCTTCCGCCCGGGCAGCGTCGATGAATTTTTCCAGTACTTTGCCGGCAAGGCCCTGTTTCCGGCGGGTCGGATCCGTATCCACCCCGAAGATCATCTGCCAGGCTCCGTCTTCCTGATGCATGTCGGCTTTTTCATACATTTCATCGGTCAGATCCGGCTGATCCGTGACGAGGCCGTTCACAAAAGACACCAGCCGGTCCCCGTCCCACAGCAGGAAAAAGTGGTTGGGATAGGCTTTCACCCGATCCCTGATGGATTCCCGGGTGGCCGCTTCCGCCTCCGGGAAGCAGACGGCCTCCAGGTGGGCGATGGCGTCCACATCCTGCGGTCTGGCACAGCGAATTTCCATAGTCCTGTCACTCCTTCCCCTGCAGGCTGCTTTTGTCCTGCAGGATATCCACAATGGTCTTTTCCGTTCCGGTCATTCCCGGAGAGGCGATGCGTCCCGGATGAAGGCGATTTTCCGGAGGGACACCGTGCGGGCGTAATCCGCCATCTGCTCCAGGGTGTACCGGTGGATCGCCGGCACCTGCTCCCCGGCTTCCTCCTGTTGGAGTTCTGCCGTTTTGTCCAGTACCGCCCGGCCGTCTTCCGTTACCTTTACAATCCTGGTGTGGGCATCCCGGATCAGGCAGGAAGCCGTATGGCCCCCGCCGGAAACCCGGGCCTCGATGGAGATCCGGCTGGTGATCCCGCTCATGTGGACGGCGATCTTCCCGGCCTTCACCATGGCTTCCGCCGCTTTTACCTGCTTTTCCGTGATCCCGTCGAGGCACAGGAGCCCTTTCTCCGGGTCCGCCGCCAGAGCACCCAGGGCCGCCGCGTAGGCATTGCCCACATGACTTGTGCCGGGGATGCCGCAGGCGAAGGCGTTTTTGTAGATACCGCTGTTAAGAGACAGCTCCACCCTGTCCGCCGGTGCGGGCAGATGGCTGCAGGCGGTGGAAACCGCGAGAGCGATGGCTCCCGGTTCCGTCACCCCCAGAGCCGGTTTCATATCCTCGCGGATCAGTTGGGTCAAAGCATGCATGGTCCATATCTCCTTCGTTCCCTGTCCACAGAGACCTGCCCCAAAAGGCAGGTCCCCTGCTGCGGCCGCTGGCAGCTGACCGCTGGTGGTTTTTATTTCAGCACTTCTTTGAGGTCCAGGGTTTTGCTCCCGTCTTCTTTGATGAAGCACGGGATCCCCAGGCGCTCCGTTCCCCGGATCTCCGCGTACAGGGGATCGCTGTCCCGGAGGGCCAGATACTGTTTGAGGTCCGCATGGCTGGCCAGGATATCCACGAAGTCGATTGCCGCGCCGGCCGCAGCCAGCTGGTTCAGGGCATAGAGGGTGTCGGGGCAGCAGTGGCTGCCGATTACTTTGATGGTCATGATGCATCTCTCCTTTTGATCTCTGAAGGTATTCTCATTATACCAGATTTTCATTTCTCACTGCCGTCTTCTCCGCACCGGCATCCGCCAATCCGGGCGGCCAGGGCGGCTTTTTCCGGGTCGGCCTTCCGGGCGGGCTTTTTGTCCATCCAGTCCTTCCCTTCCACCATCCGGCTGATCAGCATGGAAGCCACGGTATCACCGGAGGAATTCAGGCATGTGGCCATGGGATCCACCAGGCAGCCGATGGTCACGATGATGGGGAACGCTTCCTGCGGGAAACCGAACAGGCTGACGATGAGCATCTCACCCACCATACCGCCGCCGGGAGCTCCGGACAGAACGAAGGCACTGAGGATGGATACGGCAATGGCCCTGGCGTACACATCCACGCCCGTGAAGGGCATACCGAAGATCCCGAACAGGAAGGCGGTCTTCACGATGGAGCTCAGGACGGAACCATCCATGTGCATGGCGGCACCGAGCGGCAGCACGATGTCGCAAATGTCTTCGGGGATCCCGATTTCATCACAGGCTTCCATGTTGGCCGGGATGGCTGCGCAGGAGCTCTGGGTCCCGAAGGCGGTGACCGCCGGTTTCAGGATGCGGCCCCAGAAGGCCTTCACGCCCCGGCTGCCCCCTGCATAGAAGGCGTACGCCGTGAAGAAGATGATGGCGTATGCCACGCACATGGACTGCAGGAACAAATCCGGAGATCCGTTAGAACTGGACACAAAAAACCCATCCGATCCCTCGGATGGGTTTTTTGTGGAAAAAGTATGTGTTGAAAGGGTTGAACTCATGGATTGCACCCACATGGCCGATTCTGGAGGCAGGCCATGCTGTCGGCAAACTGCATGATAGTCAAAGGATGTCGCGATCTCCTTTGTGGCTATACAGTACCATATGCAGTCGAAAATCACAATAGAATGAAATGATTTATATGTGCTGTTACAAAGTTTTGTTTGTGATATGGTAGGAAGTGGCTGTGGTGCTGTGATGCCGTGGGGCTTTGATGCTGCCGTCAGCTCTCAGCCGCCAGCCGTCGGCCGCGGTGTGCGACCCGCGACCTGCGGCTTCCGATCCGCACCCCAAAGCATCACAGCCCCTTTTTTGTAAGACTGCCATCCATCTGCCGCTATTTCCTTTTACATCCATAAAACAGCCTTTCACACCCAATTGCATCCCGTATCCGTGAATATATGCTATCCTGCTCTCAGAGCCTTACAGAAAATACGGTAAAAGAAGGTGACGAGTTGCAGAAAGAATCCATACTTGCTCAGGAACTTTCCAGT
>OMYF01000087.1 GCA_900315205.1 uncultured Acidaminococcus sp. | reverse complement strand
GGTCCTGCAGCGCACTGATCTCACGGGCCTGGCTCTCCACTTTGCCGATCAGGGCATGACGGCTCATCCCGGCATAGGGACTGTTCTTGCCAAGCTTCAGGCTGAGCCCGACATTGATCATATTCTCCCCGTTGCCGAAAGTCCCGCCTGCAGAAATCATGGTTCTGTGATCCGGCCGGTAAAAAGCGCCCACAGCCATGGCATTGGCATCCCGGTAGTTGCCGTAGCCCATGGCAAAATCCCACTTGTCCTCGGGATCGAAGTCCTGGGGATGCAGCGCAGCCAGTGCTGCCGCTCCGGCACCGACCTTACTGATCCGCGAATCCAGACGGCTGACACGGTTATCCAGACGGGAAATCCCTTCCGCATTGGCCTGGACGCCCTGCTGCACCTGATAGAGCTGTCTGCCGTTCACGGCATCCCGGGAAGTTTCCGAAATCTCTCCATCCGTGACATTGATGATCTTGTGATCCTTCATGTCGATGCCTTCATTCTGGATGACCGGTCCGCCCTGGTTGATGGTAAGACTGTTTGCGGTGATGTCGGAACTCAGGGCGATATGGAGGGTATCGACGGCGCCGCCGTTTGCGTCTTCCGTGATGGAGGACGTGACATCGATGTTGTCGTCCCCCACGACTTTTACGACATCCCCGTCGTTGAGACCCAGGCTGTTCCCGTCCTCCGTCATGACCGTGACTTCATTGGCCAGATACCGGACAAACACTTTGCCGCCGTCATCCGTCTCGGGTTCCTCCGCGGCAGCGCGCAGCACGGGGCTCTTCCTGGCAGGCTGCGCCCGGTCCTGTCCGGCATCCTCTGCCTCAAAGTCACCGCTGCCCAGGATCTCGACGGTACCATGGACGTTGGAAAGCCCTTCCAGGTTGCTCTTGATCGTATAATTCGTGCCGGATCTTTCCACGATGATCCCTTCTCCTGCAGAGATCGTGACCGGCGCCGCAACGGACCGCAGCTGAGCGACATTGACGGCGTCCGTATCAGCGACACCCGGTGCCACATTCGTGATGACCCGGCCATTGGCATTGATCCCGCGGCTCGTGATGAACGTCAGTCCGCCCAGCGTCAGCGCATCCGCGCTGAAGGAAGTGCGGTCGCCCACGCGGATGCTGCCTTCGCCTTCATCGTTCCCGGTCAGATCGAGGTGATCCTGCAGGGCCAGCGTGACACTGGAACCCTCCTGCGTCAGTTCAAGATTGTCATTGCCCGTCAGGAGATCGACCGTATCTCCGGGCGCGATCCGTGCCTTTGCAGCATCGCTGCCATTCGTCCGGAGCGTCCAGCCCGCCTGAGCGGTTTCATTGACAGCCTTCAGCTGGGCCACATTCACAGCGTCCGTGTCATCCGTACCGGCTGCGAGATGCGTGATCTGACGGGTCACCTGCGCGGTGGGCCGGCCATTTTCATCCGTTCCGGCCGCTTTCCCCAGAGAGACGGCACCCTGTGTCGCTTTCCAGGCCGGCGAAGCATCCCCGGCGCCGGCAGCGGGCCGATAGCCCTCCCTGCCCGCTGCCACGTCCGCCTCGGTTCCAGCGCCCAGAGCCACGCCGCCCACAGCCGTGACAGAAGCACCGTACCCGAGAGCCGTGCCGAAAAGGGCGCCGGCTTTGCTGAAGCCGCCCAAAGCGGTGGAAGCGGTCTCGGAGGCGGAACTGTACATGCCTACAGCGCTCGCATGCGGCGCGCTGCTGCGGGCCATGGCACCGACACTTGTGCCGTATTCACCGGCTGCCGCCTGGTGGCCGAGAGCGGTGCCGCCGATGGCTGTCACCTTCGTGTACCCGCCGATGGCAAGAGAATAATCCTGGACCGTAGCTGCCTGGGCTCCGATGGCGATGGAATTGGATCCCCGGGCGCCATAGGAGGCTCCGGCCGTGCCGATCGAAATCGTATCGAGGCCCGTGGCATAGGCGCCCGAACCGACGGCAAGGGCCCGTTCCCCGTCCGCATGGGCATCATTGCCGAATGCGGCAGCGCCCATCGTCCCATCCGCATGGGCGCCAGCCCCGACAGCGATCGAATTGGTCCCCACAGCGCCGTCATTCAGATAATTGCCCTTTGCATTGCCGCCGTGAGGCTTGACACTGAAATAATGGATGGTATCAGCATCCCCGGACGGGGCCGCCCACACGGCAGGAGTGGCCGCGGTAAAAAGAAGCGTGCCCGCCGCAAGGGCGAGGATCCGCCTTTTCCAGACGGCGGTCCGTTTGGCCCGTTTCCGCTTCTTTTCTCCAGCCCGTCCAAGAGGTCTGTCATTTTGCATCGCATGGATATTGTACATAGCCGTTCCTCCTTTACCAGTACATGACTCACAGGGAGCGATAGGGATTTTGGCAATACCATGTTCGGCAGCCTTTAGATAACCATCCAAACTTCTTATCAACATTGTACTGAAAAGGAAAGAATTTGAAACTGTACTAAAATACAGGTTTTCTGAAAATACGGAAAATGTGTGAGGTCATAGGGTGGGGGCGCGGAGCGAGGCCAGCCGTCAGCAGCCAGCATTCAGCAGTCGGCCGCGGATGGCGGGCCGGGACCAGCAGTCAGCAGGCAGCAGGCAGCCGCGGATCGCGGTTCGCGAGCTGCAGCTTTGGAATTGGAAAAGGTTCTTGAATACTGATTGGCAGAAGAGACAGTGGAATCCAATCTGTCAGCCGGCTGCAGCAGAGCCCTCAGTGTGCCAGGCCAGGACATACGAAAGGCCCGGATGCAGGGGATCTTCCGCTGCGGCCGGGCCAATTTAGAAACAGAGATGGAACAAACAAAGACAAAAAGAAAAGCATCCTGCAGCATAACGCGA
>OMYF01000086.1 GCA_900315205.1 uncultured Acidaminococcus sp. | reverse complement strand
CAGATGTTAGAAACCAACTATTGATTGATGAACGAATGGGCAAGCTCATAGCAAAATATGATGAGCTAAACTAAAAACACAAAATTCTTGACAATCCCGATCGGCTTTCCCGCCATGACCGTGGAATCTATTCCTTTCGCCATCCGCCCGGACCATAAGATTTGACAGGGGGCTATGGAGCTGTGATGCTTTGAAGCTTTGGGCTTTTCCTCCTCCTTCCCGCGGAATCCACCCTTTCGGCCGGGCTGCCATATAGGCCGGGGCCTGTAAGATCTGACAGGGAGCTGAGAAAAAATGAACATTCATTTTTTCTCAGCTCCCTGTCCTTTGTTTCTGACGCCCTGCCGCAGCGCATCGAAGCACTTTTATTCAAAGCTCAGCTGTTTCCGTATGGTTTTTCTTCCGGGCTTCCTCATCCCTCCGGAGTTTGTCGAGCACCTGGGCTTTCAGGTCGGCCCAGGCCTCCTGGAGCCACTCTTCCCGCTGCGCTTTCCCGCCAAGACAGGCCAGTGCTTTCGGGATGTCCCGGCCAAGCAGGAAGTCCTCCGTCTGGCGGCTGCGGCCGATACCGGTCTTGCAGGCACTGGCAAAGTGTTCGCAGTTATGGAAAAGCAGATTGAACTTTCCTTTTCCCAGACAGGCCCTCGCAAAGGCGACAGTTTCCCGTACGGAGCAGAGCTGCCGTGCCTCATCCGGCGTGTACTGCCGGACTTCCACGATGCCGCCCTGCCGGAATTCAGCAAGTGATGTGGCCCGGATTTCCGTATCCCACCAGTCGATGGGATTATAGTCATCATCACCGGCAAAAGCGATGACCTCGCCGTCACTCACATAGATGCCGTGATGATAATACAGGCCGCCCAGACGGCGCACCCGGATATGGTCCCCTTCGGAAGGTGTCTTCCGGACCCAGCATTCCGGCTCCCTGCTCTGCTGCAGTCCGGATAAAAATGAATCAAGTTCCAAAGTCATTGTCCTTCCCATCCGTTCTGAAAAAAATTTTCCTTGCGCTCTTCCCACAGCCCCATATCTGCTTTTGCTGGCTTATCTGCGGCAGCCGGGCAGCCCGGGGCTCCCAGTGAGATACCGGCTCCATTATACCAGATTTTCCCGGGGAACGGACGGGGCCATTCTCCCGCTCACTGCATGCAGGACGCTTTGGGGATTCCCTGCCCGGGAACGCTGCCGAATATAAAAAAGCGGGACTGCCGGCACCTTCCGCACTTTCATTGGCGGCATGTGTCTTCAGTCCCGCTGCAGCGCTGCTGTCATGAAAGGCAGCGGCGCTTTCTCATATCCTTTTATACGTGGAATTCGCGTCTCACAAAGCCCGGGATCTCCACTTCTGCACCGTTGATGCGGGAAGTTGCCTTGGAAGCAGGCAGCAGGCCCAGCGTCAGGATTGTTTTCAGATCATCCAGCGTCTTACCAAACTCTTTAGCAGCAGCAGCATTGAATACCATGATCCATCCTCCCCTTCTTCATTCAAAATCAAAAAATGCCATGGAGTCCCATGCCCGCAGGTTGGGTACCTTACCGATCAAACTGGGAGCGAACAGTCGAAGGAACTTGTCCTCCCATGCTTCTCTGCGTTTCTGATACTCGGCTTTCCCGGTGACGTTCGTTCTCATTTTGATTCCCTCCTTTTTTGTTCGGTATCTCCGAACAATTATTATTATACTCATAAATTCATTCATGAAAAGCAGTTCACATTTCGTTCACAAATAAAGGTCTTGTTTTTAGCTAAATTGTAATAAATTTAATGTTATTTATGAAAATTTATGCTGATTTTTTTCTATTCCGAGTAAATATAATTAATTTTACCGTTGTATTTCCTTGTTTTTTGCTAATTTTACCGATTTATTTATTTCTAAAAATAAAATATCCAGTATGCGCGTAAAATCATTTCACGCCGCATCCCGGATATTATCCTGTCGTTTTTTATTTTTATATTGTTCGTGTTTTCAGGATTTTCTGCCTATAGATCCCTGTCTCTCATTCCACGAAAGTGACCCATTCTTCATGCCAGCGGCCCGAAGGTCCTTTAACCTCAGCCGGATAGCCGATAGCCACCATGGCAAAAGGCGTCTCATTTTCGGGAAGTTCCAGGATCTCCCGGATCTTTTCAGCTCTCTCCTGACGCGGGTAGACGCCCAGCCAGACCCCGCCCAGCCCGAGTGCATCCGTTTCGATCAGCATATTTTCCACGGCTGCACTGAGATCGATCGGGGCAAATTCCGGCAGCTGGCTGTCATTGCGGAATACGGGGACGATGAGCACCGGTGCGGCTTCTGCAAAAGCTGAAAAATGACTGACCCCGGCCAGTGCTTTTTTCTTTTCCGGTTCCGTCACCACGTAGAAGCGCCACGCCTGCTGATTGCAGGCGGAAGGCGCAGCCATGGCCGCCTGCAGGATGCGGATGATTTTTTCACGTTCCACCGGCATCGCCTTATATTTCCGGATGCTGCGGCGATGAAACACACTGTCCATGGACAATCCCTCCTGTCTGCTGCTGTCTGCCATGCTGGAAAGGAACACTCCGCACGCTTCAGCAGCGTTTTCCGGCATGGAAAGACCCCGGCAGAGTTCCCTTTCAGCAGCGCTCCGCCGGGGATGATGCTTCAGTATTTCAAAACGGTTTTATTTCTTTTCTGCCTTGGGCACATTCTTTGCAATCACATCGATAAAGACGAGATCTTCGTCACCGTCGTTGCGCAGGGCATGGCTTTCACCGGGACCTGCAATGGTGACGGATTCCGGTCCGACTGCGATTTCTTTTCCGTCGGATCCGGTAAAGACGCCCTTGCCGGAGATGATGATGTAGGTGTCGTCATTGTCAGCGTGCGGATGCAGGCCGATGGAAGCACCTTTCTTCAAAGTCATCCAGCCGATTTCCTTGATGGCCTGATCTTCCGTGGCTGCCTCGCGGCGGAATGCGAACCGTCCGTACAGCGTTCCCGTTCCCTTGCCGGCACCGGCCTTTTCCACGTCCTTTTCAAACTGGGCGGACACGGGGAAGCACTGCGTGGTGCCTTCCTTCGTGATCTTGTCCAGATCCGCATTGTCGTTCTTCGCGATGATGTCCAGGAACTTCAGGTCTTCCTTGCCGAGATTGGCAAGCCCGTGAGCCTGGCCGGGACGGGCAATCGTCATATCGCCGGGGCCCACGACCCAGGCCTTGCCATTGCCGTCCGTAAAGATCCCCTTGCCGGAAATGATCAGGTACGCATCCTCATTGTCCTTATGGGCATGGTTGCCGATGTAACTGCCGGGTTTCAGCGTCATCCAGCCGATTTCCTTGATGGCATCACTGCCAAGGGCCTGTTCACGCCGGAAGGCAAATTCGCCGTGCAGGACGCCCATCCCGCCGCCGGCACCATTCACGTCCTTCACGAACAGATCTTCTGCCGTGTAGCACTGGCCATGCTTTTCCGGTACGAGCTGTGCCGGAGCCGGTTTGGCAAAAACGGTCCCCGCTCCCAGCATGGATGCAGCAAGACAAAAAGCGACCCATTTCTTCTTCATTTCAGTTTTCCTCCTCTCAGAATTCCATTTCCACCATACATTTTTATTGTAATGCGAAAATTCAAAAGGTTCAAGGAGTTTTAAAGAGACGGTATGTGTCAACAAGTTCTCGGTCAAGACCTTTTCATCGAATAGTTATTCACCAATCAGATATGTTCACAGCTCGTTCGGATAATCTGTTCCCGCAGC
>OMYF01000088.1 GCA_900315205.1 uncultured Acidaminococcus sp. | reverse complement strand
ATTAAGTGTGAAGGAATACGAAGACCCCTTCAGGGGTCAAGGCAAGTAATACAAACACCCTTTTAAGGGTAGCTACGAGTCAAGGGCAATACGGCTTGAACCAAGCCAGCGCCTTGAGACGCAGCCGGTAACAGGGGCTTATAGCCCCAGAGAGCAAACCGCCCGTTTTACGGGCGGTGCTGATTTTTAGTATAGAACCGGAAAACACGGGTTGCTGGCGATATGGTCTTGTGAGCAGATGGTGCTCCGACTCCTTCCAGGAGCACAAGATATGCACAGATCCGCCTCTTACAAAGTAGATGGTCCCTGATTTTTTCCCTGAGCGTCAGAGCAGGTCAGATGCGCGAAAGGAGGGATTTGGAAGTTGGGCATAATACATTGACGTATATACCCGGCTTCCAAATCCCTCCTGACAAAGCAGATGGCCTGCTATGGCGCTCAGGGGTTATGCGTTAGCCCTTAATAACCATTTATTCCCATTCAATGGTCGCAGGCGGTTTGCTGGTGATATCATATACCACCCGGTTCACTCCTGGAACTTCATTGACGATTCTCCGGGAGACGGTATCGAGCACATGGTATGGGATATGCGCCCAGTCGCTTGTCATGCCGTCGGTGCTGTTGACGGCGCGGAGGGCGACGGTATTGGTATAGGTACGGAAGTCACCCATGACACCGACGCTGCGGATATTGGGCAGGCAGGCGAAATACTGCCAGATACTGCGGTCAAGGCCGGCTTTCGCGATTTCCTCACGGAAGATGGCATCCGCTTCACGGACGATGGCGAGCTTTTCTTCCGTGACTTCGCCGAGGACGCGGATGGCAAGACCCGGCCCCGGGAAGGGCTGGCGCCATACAAGGTCGCTCGGGATGCCGAGTTCCTCACCGACGGCACGGACTTCATCTTTAAAGAGGGTGCGCAGGGGTTCGATGAGGCTCAGGTTCATATCCTTCGGCAGGCCGCCGACGTTATGATGGCTCTTGATGGTGGCACTCGTGCCGGTACCGCCGGATTCGACGACATCGGGATAAATGGTCCCCTGGACAAGGTAATCCACATGGCCGATCTTTTTGGATTCTTCCTCAAAGACGCGGATGAATTCCTCACCAATGATCTTCCGCTTTTTTTCAGGATCGCTGACGCCTTTAAGTTTGCTCAGGAAGCGCTCCTTTGCATTGACGCGGATAATATTCATATCGAAGTCTTTCTTGAAGACTTTTTCCACCGTATCGCCTTCATCTTTGCGGAGCAGGCCGTGATCGACAAAAACACAGGTGAGCTGCTTGCCCACAGCCTTGTGGACAAGGACTGCCGCCACGGAGGAATCCACACCGCCGCTCATGGCGCACAGGACATTCTTATTCCCGACTTTTTCACGGATTTCCTGGATCTTGGTCTGGGCGAAGGAAGACATGGTCCAGTCACCGGCAAGATCGCAGATGCCGAACAGGAAGTTGCTGAACATTTTCTTGCCAAAGGGAGTGTGCATGACTTCCGGATGGAACTGGACACCGTAGAAGTGCTTGTCCTCGTTGATCATGGCAGCAACGGGGCATTCGGAGGTATGGCCGGCCACGACGAACCCTTCGGGTACTTTTTCCACATAGTCCTGGTGGCTCATCCAGCAGATATTGTTCTTTTCGATTCCGGAAAACAGGCGGGTTTCCGGGTCGAGGACCACTGCCGTCTTGCCGTATTCACCGGCCGTATCAGCATGGGCCACGACGCCGCCCAGTTTCTTGGCCATGAGCTGATGGCCGTAGCAGAGTCCCAGCACGGGGATCCCCATCTTAAAGACACCGTCGTCAACGGAAGGTGTGTTTTCCGCATAGACGCTGCTCGGACCGCCGGACAGGATGATGGCTTTCGGATTCTTGGCTTTGATCTGTTCCAGCGTATATGTGTACGGAATGATTTCGCAGTAGACTCCGCATTCACGGACGCGTCTGGCAATCAACTGGGCGTACTGAGCCCCGAAGTCGATGACCAGGACCAACTCATGCTGTAAGTTTTCCATGTTCTTCCTCCCATTTTTACTGTTCATCCAGTGTATCATACTCAAGGCGATTTTTCAATGCAGCAGAGTGCGGGAACCGGCATTTCAGGCCGTGTTCCGCCTCTTTGGGATGGGACGCATTCATTCCTTTTCGATCCAGCCCAGACGTTCGAAAATCAGGAAGGCCAGGCTCGTCAGGATCGCAATGACTGTAGCAAGCCCCATGCCTTTCAGCTGGACCGGTCCCAGCACCACGGAAGCTCCGGACAGGCCGGAAATGAGTGTGACCGAAGTCAGGATGAGATTCTTTGGCTTGGTATAATCGACTTTGCGTTCCACCATCATGCGCAGGCCCGACGCGGCAATGAAGCCGAAGAGCAGGATGCTGACGCCGCCCATGACGGGGCCCGGGATGTTATGGATGAGAGCCGCAATCTTGCCCACGAAAGAGAAGATGATGGCCAGCACGGCTGCGCCGCCGATGACCCAGGTGCTGTAGACACCGGTGATTGCCATGACTCCCATGTTTTCTCCATACGTCGTGTTCGGAGTGGACCCCGCAAGGCCGGACAGGATATTGGAAATCCCGTCTGCGATGAGGGAGCGGTGCAGGCCCGGATCCCTGATGAGGTCACGGCCCACGATATCACTCGTCACGAACAGATGGCCCAGATGTTCTGCCAGGACGACAAAAAGGGCCGGCATGATCATCATGACTGCATTCAGGTGGAAGCTCGGCCGGTAGAAGGTCGGTGCCGAGAACCAGCTGGCTGCAGCCACGGAGGCAAAGGAAACGACTCCCATGGC
>OMYF01000091.1 GCA_900315205.1 uncultured Acidaminococcus sp. | reverse complement strand
AGTGTTTCGCTCCTTTGCCTTTGATCCCTTTCAGTATGGGTTATAAATTAATTTTGAGCAAGACGCTTTTGCGTTTACACAAAATATTTTACACACCCGTGAAATAACAGGTCCTTACAAAACGAAGAAGGACTTTCGGTTCTAACGAATCGAAAGTCCTTCTTTCCTTGTTTAAAAGAGATAACGGGAGTGCCGCAGCAGGCGGCACTCCCGTTCGGGATACTTTTATTCCACAGTGACACTCTTGGCCAGGTTGCGGGGTTTATCCACGTCGCAGCCTCTTGCGAGAGCAGCATAATAGGCCAGCAGCTGCAGCGGGATGACGGCCAGGATCGGTGCCAGTTCCTCATCGGCCTGAGGGATCGTGATCACCGAGTTGGCATGCTTGGCCAGTTCCTTGTCGCCCTGCATGCCGATGCCGATGACAATGGCGCCGCGGCTCTTGACTTCCTGCAGGTTGCTGATGGTCTTGTCGTAGACATGGGGCTGCGTAGCCAGGACGATGACGGGGACACCCTCTTCGATCAGAGCCAGCGTACCGTGCTTCAGTTCGCCCGCCGCATACGCTTCCGCATGGATATAGGAGATTTCCTTCAGTTTCAGGGCGCCTTCCAGCGCAACGGCATAGTCCAGGGAGCGGCCCAGGAAGAAGGCATCCTCACAACTGGCATAGTTTGCCGCAAAGACCTTGATGGGATCGACATTCTCGAGGATCTCGTGCATCTGTTCCGGGATCCGGAGGATGCCCTGGATAAGGTCATGGAGTCTCTTATCCTCGATTTTCCCGAGCAGCTTCGAGATATACAGGGAAAGGATGAGCATGATGATCAGCTGGGTCGTATAGGCCTTGGTCGAAGCCACGGCGATTTCCGGCCCCGCATAGGTATAGATGACCTGATCGGCTTCCCGGGCGATGGAAGAGCCCACGACGTTCGTCACAGCCATGGTCGCGGCCCCGCGGCGCTTGGCCTCTTTCAGGGCTTCCAGCGTATCGCTCGTCTCACCGGACTGGCTGATGACGATGCACAGGCACGAATCATCGATGATGGGATCACGGTACCGGAACTCACTGGCGATATCGACTTCCACAGGGATACGGGCCATCTTCTCGATATAATACTTGCCGACGATGCCCGCATGGTAGGCGGTGCCGCAGGCAACGATGAAGATCTTCCGGAGCTTCTTCAGGAAATCGGGCGTCCAGTTCAGTTCGGGCAGGCTGATTTCATCATTCTCCCGGCTCAGACGGCCGCGCAGCGTGTCACGGACGCATTTGGGCTGTTCGTAGATCTCCTTCAGCATGAAGTGTTCGAATCCGCCCTTTTCGGCTGCTTCCGCATCCCAGGTCACACGGAAGACCTTTTTATCGACAGGTTTGCCGTTCAGATCGGTCACGCGGACGGAATCAGCCATCACGATGGCCATTTCACCATCCGCAAGGATGTACGTATCCCGCGTCTTGGAAATGATGGCCGGGATATCGGAAGCGATATAATTCTCGCCCTTGCCAAGGCCGATGACCAGAGGATTGTTCTTTTTGGCGCAGATGATCTTGTCCGGTTCCTTGGCGCAGAGGAAAACAAGGGAATAGGAGCCCTTGATGATGCTCAGGACTTTCCGGACCGTTGCCTCGAAGTCCCCGTTATAGTATTCCGCCATCAGATGGGGCACGACTTCCGTATCGGTCTGGGACTTGAAATGGTGCCCCTTCTTGACAAGTTCCTGTTTCAGGGGCATATAGTTTTCGATGATGCCGTTATGGACGACGGCAAACATCCCCGTATCATCCACATGGGGATGGGCATTGATATCGGAAGGTTTCCCGTGGGTGGCCCAGCGTGTATGGCCGATGCCGACCGTACCCACAGGCTCGTGCCCGATCAGTTTCTGGCGCAGGGCGTCGAGACGGCCGACGCATTTTTCCACGTCGATCTTCCCGTCATGATAGACAGCGATGCCGGCAGAATCATATCCCCGGTATTCCAGCTTGCTCAGACCTTCCAGTAAAAAAGGCGTAGCTTGATGACGACCAATATATCCAACAATTCCGCACATAGGGTTGTGCCTCCTCAATTTCGTTTTACCGTCTGCTCCGGAAATTTTGTTCCCGCCGTTGCCGCCGGGGTTTGTAATCCGTTTACGGCTGCAGCACGCCGAGAGGCATCCGCTGACGTCTCGATGAACCTCTCCCTCGTCTGCCCCCCTCGAAACCCGGAGGGCACATGCGCTCAAAGGTTACAGAAATCCCTTTGGGAAGCTCCTCTTCTCCCCCGGCCTTCCAGCCCGGTACGCGGAAAGGCTTGTTTATGTAACGGTTTCATAATACTATGTTTTGCCAAGTTGGTCAACTGTAAGGACAGCACTGGTATGTGTCAACAAGTTCTCGGTCAAGACCTTTTCATCGAATAGTTATTCACCAATCAAATATGTTCACGGCTCGTTTGGGTAATCTGTTCCCACAGC
>OMYF01000094.1 GCA_900315205.1 uncultured Acidaminococcus sp. | reverse complement strand
ATCATGGATACGGTCGGCAAGGATACGGCTACGATGAACCAGGATGTGGGCAAGCTGCTGGGCATGATCAACCAGCGCCCGGAAGTCGCCATGGCTTACACGACATTCTCCAACAATACACCTTCCGTTGAATTTGAACTGGACCGCGAAAAGACGGAAAGCCTCAATATCCCGGTCTCCAACGTGACGACGGCTCTTCAGGCCAACCTCGGCGGTACTGAAATCAACGACTTCAACCTCCTCGGCAGAACCTGGAAGGTCATCATGCAGGCAGATCCGAAGTTCCGTGCGGATACGAAGGAATTGTCCAATATCTTTGTCAAGAATACATCCGGCGACCTGATCCCGATTTCCGCTGTCGTCAAGGCAAAGGAAATCCAGCCCGCCAGTGGCTATACGACGGGCCAGGCAATCAGTGCCATCGAAGAAGTGCTGAACGCCAATCTGCCAAGCGGCTATACCTATGAATGGGTCGACCAGAGCCGTGATGAAAGGAACGCTGGTTCTTCCTCCTATATGGTCTTCGCTGCTTCCCTGATCTTTGTGTACCTGTGCCTGTCCGCTCTGTACGAATCGTGGTCGCTGCCGCTCGGCATCATCTTTGGTGTGCCGACAGCCGTAATGGGCTGTGTCGGCTTCCAGTATCTGAGAGGCCTGTCCGCTGATATCTACATGCAGATCGGTATGATCGTGCTGATCGGTCTGTCCGCCAAGAACTCCATCCTCATCGTCGAATATGCCAAGATGAGAGTGGATAACGGCCGTGCCGTGCTGCCGGCTCTGATCGATACGGTCAAGGTCCGTCTGAGACCTATCCTGATGACGGCGTTCTCGACCGTCATCGGTGCTGTGCCGCTGGCCTGGGCATCCGGTGCCGGCGCCGGCTCCCGTATCTCCATCGGTACCGCTATCATTGGCGGGATGATGAGCTCGACACTGCTTTCCATCTTCCTCGTGCCGGTGCTGTTCCTCGTAATCGAAAAGATCTTCCATCCTGAGATCCCCATGGGTTCTGTGGATGACGAAGAAGAGGAAACGCCTGCGAAGGAAAATAACTGACGGCTGTTTTCTGCAATACCCCTGCAAGCCACTGGCTTCAGGGGTATTTTTATTGGCTGAGGGAGCAGGACACAATGCGTGGATATCCTGTCCGGAAAGACATTCATAAATATTTTTGATTTTTATATTATTACGGATTATAATAGCAATATTCGATATTGTGTAAGGAGAAGAACACTTGAAAAAAACAAATGTAACCATGACGCTGCTGCGTCAGGTCTGGGCCCTTACGAAAAGCTACTGGCAGAGCGAAGAAAAGAAAAAAGCGTTCATGCTGCTGGCGGCCATCCTGATCCTGAACCTGGGCGTCGTCTATATGCTGGTCCTGCTGAATCAGTGGAACAATGCATTCTACACGGCACTGCAGGATTACCGGACAGAAGAAATCTTTTCCCAGCTCTGGCGTTTTACGAAGCTGGCGTTCATTTATATCATCCTCGCTGTCTATGCCTACTATCTGCAGCAGACACTGATCGTGAACTGGCGCCGCTGGCTGACCGGCCGGTACATGGACGAATGGCTGATGAGCAAGACGTATTACCGTCTCGAGATGTTCGGGAAAGACACGGATAACCCGGATCAGCGGATCAGTGAAGATGTCAGCCTGTTCGTGACCCGGACGCTGAGCTTTTTTATCGGCATCATCAAAGCCCTGTGCACACTCGTTTCTTTTATCGTCATCCTCTGGCAGCTGTCGGGACCTTTTTCCTTTGCTGCTTTCGGCCGGGAATGGACCATTCCCGGCTATATGGTTTGGGTCGCCGTAGCCTACGCATCCGTCGGGACATGGCTGACCCACAAAGTGGGCCATACGCTGGTCGGACTCAATTTCATCCAGCAGCGGTATGAGGCTGATTTCCGTTTCAGCATGATGCGGATGCGTGAAAATGCAGAAAGCGTGGCCTTTTACCATGGCGAATCCCACGAACGGAAGGTTTTTGGAGAGCGCTTCCGGCTTCTCCTCGCTAACTTCTGGAAGATCATCAAGAAACAGAAACAGCTTGTCTGGCTGAATTCAGGGTACAGTCAGATCGCCATCATTTTCCCTTTCGTCGTGGCGATCCCGCGCTATCTGCGGCATGAGCTGACGCTTGGCGGTCTGATGCAGGTCGCGACCGCCTTCGGCCGCGTCCAGGATTCCCTTTCCTATTTTGTGGATATGTATGCGTCCCTGGCGGAATGGCAGGCCGTCGTCGACCGGCTCACGGGTTTTGGCGCCCATATGGAAGCGGTACGGCAGGCGGGGAGCCAGGTCCATGTGGACCGGTGTTTCCGGGATGATCCTGAGATCGTACTGGAAAAGCTGGAAGTGGATCTGCCGGACGGCAGCGTCCTGCTGAAACCGCTGACCCTGACGTTGGAACCGGGGAAGAATGTGCTCATCCGCGGCAGCAGCGGCAGCGGCAAAAGCACCCTGCTCCGTACCCTGGCAGGGATCTGGCCCTTTGCCCGCGGGAAGGTGACCATGCCCGCTTTCGAGCATGTCATGTTCATTCCGCAGCGCCCGTATCTGCCGCTGGGTACACTGCGCGATTCT